>JACQEQ010000307.1 GCA_016200445.1 Gammaproteobacteria bacterium
CAAGAAAATTCTCATTACCTGGCTCGGCCAGCCAGTTGTAGATCCAGTCGAATGCGCAGGCGGCCGGCACCACCACGTCGACGGCCTCGTATTGACTGAAATTCGTTTCGACGCTCATGAGACTCCGGTAGGCACTCTTCGCATCCTCGGTTGAACTTGAAACCACGTAGCGAAATGCTTCGACGCGCGCATTGCGTGCTCGGTTGGTAGTGCCGCCCGAGGTCACGCTCAGATTTTTAAAATAAGTCGAGTTCTGGGTCTTCGCGAGCTGACGGACCTCGTCCACGCTCAGCACCTGTCCGGCATTTTCGGTTCTGGTTTCATTCAGAAACCACAGACGCGGGTGTTTTGGGTAGATCGGGTAGCCGTCGACGGTGAGCGCGTCAGCACCCACGGGAGACAGAAAACAAATAGACGATAAAATTAATGTCGCTACCCGGCGCGCGCCGGCCATGATTTTCCCCTTTTCAACGTAATCTGCCTGCATCGCCAAGAGTTATTTTGCAGCGCGCGGCGAATTTCATCCGAAATGTATTTCGTTTCGTTGATGATGTCAAAACCTATGCCTTTGAATCGCTCATCGTATTGCGTTGCGCGCATTCGATTCTGATAAACAAAACCATTCTGTCCCCACCGCGCCCATTGTTTTTCCCCGTATTTCAGAAAATTTATCGGCGATACGCTGGGATCATCGTGCGAATAGTGATCGGTGCAATCGACATTATGCCAACACAAGCCCTCGTTTTTAAGCACCCGCAAAGCCTCTCGATGAATGTCGTCGAGCGCTTGGATAGACACGTGCTCAAGCACCAAGTTCGAGTACAAAATATCGATGCTGCGTGTTGCGAGGCTGGATTTCGAAAAATCATGCGGAGCGTGATAACGAATGCCGCATGTCTTGAATAAAGTATCGATGTCAGTGATTTGGGCAAGGGTTTCGTAACGCGACTGAATGTATTCGCGCGACACCCCGGAACGCCGGTGCAGCTCGTCAAGGCAGCTTTGGTATTGCTGAATGCAGCGCAGCGTCATGTCTTTCTGCACGTGCCGGTAGAGATCATAGGTATCGATCGATTCGGCGCCCAGGAGGTAGAGACCGATGGGAACAATCGGCACCCATCCGGTACCGATTTCAACGAATGATGCTTCGCGAATAGCTATGAAGGGCCTGACATCGACATAAAGTTTAGCGACATACTCTATACGCGTTTTTGGCTGAAACTGCGGCAGGCGGCCTAAATGCCGCTGCAGAAAATGATAGGTATGCACGAGTTTGGACGCCGCTAGAAACTTTTGAATCAGCGCCTTGAGCATCCACCTCGGTATTAGTTTCTTTCGCATCGATGCTGCCTCGGCCTGGAAAAGAAAATATTGGTAGTTCTACAGCGTGTGCTATCCGCCTTCTCCGCGTTATTTTGCACATAGCGTAATAATGATTAGCGCTAGCGGAAATCCGGTGAATCCCGCAAAACAATCATGAAATGCCATTTAACCCGGCGGCCCCGGCACCGTAATGCCGTCGGCGTTACCAGCCGCATGGCTGCTTGCGTTTCTGGTGTTTGCCGGATTGATCACGAAGCACGTCGTGACAATAATCGATCAGAATATTTGCAATGTGCCGCATCGTGTTCGTTTCATGCAAAAGTTTAAAACTTCTTAGAGGCTCCCATGACTAATCACGGTTATTTTTCCGGCAATCCAAAAACCGAGTGGCTCGTCGATGCGAACGGCAACGACAGAGACATGCAGGTGATCGAAAATTTTTGGTTCATCGATCCAGAGGAAAAAACGTGGCCCGCTCCGGCGGGGAGCATTATCAACGGGGCGAGTATTCCCCGCCCGCTTTGGCCGCTGGTGGGTAGTCCGTATACCGACGACTACCGGCGTGCGTCGATTGTTCACGACGTTGCTTGCGATGATCCTAAGGTTGACAGAAAAGACGCGGACAAAATGTTTTTTCACGCCTGCCGTGCAGGCGGCTGCTCGCCGCTGCAAGCCCGCTGGCTCTACGCAGGCGTACGCATCGGAGCCTGGGCCAATGCATCGCTGCCGAAGGCGTCGCTGACGAAGGAAACTTTGCTGTTTCGAGTGCCTTTCAAAACTTCATCCGAAGAGCAACTCCTCCAGGAAAAATTTCATGCGATTGCCTTCGAACTGACCGGCTTGCCGGATGAGCTGCCGATTGAAGCAATCGATGCAATCATCAACAAGCACTTTAAGCTCTGACATTTACTGTTGAATTGGACTGAGCAAGAATGCACGCGTGCGTCCGTCAAGCACGCCTTCTCCGACAATCTGGCCGCTCGCGTTGATGGCGCGTGCCGTTAAAAGTGCTGTCCATCCCGCCGCTGTAATTTCCGGCAAAACTGCTAGATCGATAATCTTTCCATCGGCATATAAAAAAGCATGCGGACCACCAAGGCTGGCAGCGCTGCCGGCAATTTGTCCGAGGTCGTTGATGGCGAAAGCATAGCTGTCGCCGTTCCAACCTAAGTCGGGTAGCGCTTGCATGCTTCCATTGCTGTAGACAAAGGCGCGGTTGAATCCTTCTGCGTTGCGGCTGTAACCAACCACGTGACCACGCGTGTTGATCCCGAATGCCTCGCTGCTCAGTCCGCCGAGCGTACCGAGATCGCGTAATTCACCGCCAGTGCGTAGGAACGCATGGCTATTGCTCACGCCGGCGATTTCACCGCGAATATTGATACCCGACGCTTTGCTGCCGCGCCCGTCTAAGCTTCCGATGTCTTGCATCGACCCGTTGACGTAACGAAACGCGCGCAAGACTTGGCGCTCCGGGTCGATACTGACCGGATTGGAATATCCAACGACCTGGCCCCTGTCATTAATCGCAAAAGCGGAACTATTGTCGCCGCCCAGCGTGCCTAGATCGCGCATTACGCCCCGGGCGTAGAAAAACGCCCGGGAAACACCATCGCTCATTTTGTAAACACCCACGATCTGCCTGCGGCCGTTAATGCTGTACGCAGTGCTTTGGCTGCCGTTCAATGCGCCCAAATCTTGCATCCTGCCATTGGCGTAGACAAATGCATGTGTATCACCGGCGCTGGTTTGACTTTCTCCCACCACTTGCCCGCCGGCATTGATCCCGAAAGCAGTGCTGTAGCCGCCGCCCAAATCGCCTAAATCGGCGATGTTCCAATCGGCGGCCGAGGCGCTAATAGAAGTAAAAAACACTGCGTATAAAACGATTTTCTCTAAAACATTCCAGGCAACACTCATCATCGTCGACATATTAGTCCTTCTCCTGAAATTGACCGCCGTTGCAGAGCGGCTATTAACTTTTTCTGTTTTCAAATTTTTTGTATGCCGCCGGTGGCGGTGGCTCCAGAGCTTGTCCATTGGTGCCGACACGATCGAGCTGATATCCGTGCTGATAAATTGCGCTGAGCTGCCAAAGGTAGCCCGCTGAAATTTTTTTTTTGCGCCGTGCCCTCCGAGCGCCGCGCCAGCGCACCGATACGCGCAAGGAGCTCGCCGCGCCGGATCGGTTTCACCATGTAATCGTCGGCGCCCAATTCGAGCGCGCGCACGATATCGTCTTCGCCGCTGCGTGAAGTGACGAACAACACCGGCATGCGCCAGTCGAGGTGCCGGCGCACCCAAATCAATATTTCATCGCCGGAGATCGCAGGGAGATTCCAATCGAGCAGCAGCAAATCAAAGGTCTCGCGGCGGATGTTCTTGATAAAAAACTTGCCGGATTCAAAATGCTGGCACGCATACCCGGCGCCTTCCAACCACAAGCACGTGAGCTTGCCCTGATGAACGTCATCTTCGATTACCGCAATTCGTGTCGCAATATTACGCGCTGCTGTGGTCACTAAGCTTTCCTCCTTGCATCGTTCATCCCGCGCGCGGCTGCCACGTGGCCATGGATTGACCCAGCAGAAATTTGATCGCGGCGATCGTGAACGCCACGTTAGTCACGAGAAAATACGCAGGCACCACCGTGAGACGGTGCACGGCCTGCGACAACCCCGGCTTAAGGCCGATGATCGCAAGCGTATAAATCAATACCTGACCCGCAGCGAGCACCGCGTACAACGGTTCAGCGATCAGCATTAGATTGGTGACGAATGCGAGCGGCAGAAAGGCAAACGCAAGATAGCGCAACAACTTGTGTGAAATCAGCCGCAATGCGGTACCCGGGTAATGCAGCGGATTAAGCAAGCGGCGCATGTACATCAACCCTTGCAGCGCGCGCAATGCGACGCGCACCCGCATGCGCAATTCCGAACTCAGTGCTGTATTTGCCTTCTCGTGCGCATGCACCCGCCGGTCGTAGATCACGCGCCGGTTGCTGCCGATGACATGCAACGGCAAGATGAAATCGGTAATCAGATGATCTGGAATCTCTCTGTAAAGATCGCGCCGGATTGCATCCACGCCGCCGTTCACACCGATCACCGAGCCCACGCGCGTTTCCATGCTGCGCAGTAAATTCTCGTAGCTCATGAAGGCGTTGCCGCCGCCCCCGGCCGTGCTGTTGCCCGGCGCATCGAAATGCAAGTTTCCCGTGACGTAACCCACCTCGGGGTCGGCGAAGTTCTCCACCATGCGCCGGATGGCATCGGCTGCAAATAATGAATTGGCATCGCTGAAAACGATGATTTCACCCTTGGCATGCCGGATTGCTTCGTTTAGCGCTGCGGCTTTACCGGCGCGCTGCGGGCGGCGGATCAATTGCACACCGCGCGCAGCGAAACCATGCACGACCGCATCGGTTGTATCGGTGGAGGCGTCCGAGATCACGATGATCTGCAATTTTTCTTTTGGATAATCTTGTTCGAGCTTGTTTGTAATTGTCGCGGCGAGACACCCGGCCTCGTTATAGGCTGGAATGAGTACCGTCACTAAGGGAGTGTAGGCATGCCGGCGCACACGCTGCGGGTAAACTGTTCCGGCCAACGCGATTAATGCCGGGTAGATAAGATAGGGATAAAGAATTCCGAAAACCGCACACCAGAATACGACTTCTGCGACAGTGGTGGTGTCCATAGTTCTTCCTCCTGCAATTGTGCATTTCAAGCGCCGGTTGTTGGTATTCAACTTTTCACGCCGTTGCACGCATACACAACGCTGGAGAACGAATAAGAGTCACGACGTGGATCGCTTTGCCGTAAACAATGCGCCGCTGCCTCCACTGCCGCGATCCGTGAATAGCCGGCATCGCCGCGTGGGAACTTACTGAAATCCACTACATGCTGTAATTGGTAAAGCCGTGGGTGATTTACCTGGGAGGGGTAACTAATGCGCCGTAGGCACACAAGCTTGACTTAATGCCAGATCCAAAAACCGGTTCGCCAGAACGATGATATGCGGCAATTCAATTCACACAGGCTTCGCGTCGAGTTATTCAATATTTGCGCGGCAATGCCGAAACAGTTTCACGATCAGGCGTAAACGAGGACCATCACAATGGTATTGAGCAACTTACGCCTTGCGAGCAAGTTGTGGCTGTTGGTTTGCACGGCAGTCGCTGGTGCGTTCATCATCGGCATGCTGAGTGTCGTCGACTATAAGAACAACCTCCTCGAAGACCGAAAGTCAGGAACTAAGCACGTCGTAGAAACTGCGTACGGAGTGCTCGATCACTTCCACGCGCTTGAGGTCTCCGGCGTGCTTACGGCTGACCAAGCCAAGCAAGCCGCAAAGGACACGTTGCGTCGCATGCGTTACGAAGACAAAGAATATTTTTGGTTGAATGATCTACAGCCGGTGATGGTCATGCATCCGTTCAAACCGGAACTCGAAGGCAAAGATCTTTCCGGATTCAAAGACCCCGCAGGTAAATTGTTATTTATAGAAATGGTGCAAACGGTCCGGACACAGAAGGCCGGTTTCGTTTCGTATCTGTGGCCCAAGCCGGGTGCGGAACAGCCAGTTGCGAAAATTTCTTACGTCATGGGCTTTGAAGCCTGGGGCTGGCTCGTTGGTTCCGGTATTTATGTTGACGACGTAAATGCGATTTTTTGGAACAATGTCGCGAAAATGGGATTCGCGTTTCTACTCGTTGTTGCGGTCATCGGCTTCATCGCGTATCTCACGGTTAAGACGATCGCAGTTCCAATGCAAAAATTACACGCGATGGTAACGCGTATGCGCGAACATAACGATTTCACAGTCCGGGTAAATGTCGAGCAAAGCGATGAAATCGGTGAGCTTGCGCAAGCATTCAATCAAATGGTGGAACGAATGCAGCACGTCATCGGCCAAGTAAACAGTTCCGTCGCCAAACTGCATGATGCCGTTTCGAACGTGGTGGAATCGGCGGAAGAAACGCGCACCGGAGTACTTCAACAGCAAACTCAAGCGGATTTAGTTGCTACGGCAATGACGGAGATGGTAAGTACCGTGCAAAGCGTGGCGGAAAGTACCACGAACGCAGCTTCGGCTGCCGAAGAGGCGGACCGCGAAGCCAACGGCGGTACATCTGTAGTGAATCAAGCCGTTGATACCATCAATCGCCTCGCCAGTGAAGTCGAGAAAGCCACGCAGGTTATCGAAAAACTCGCAAACGATTCGACTAACATCGGAACCGTGCTCGATGTGATCCGCGGCATCGCCGACCAAACCAACTTGCTGGCGCTAAATGCAGCAATCGAAGCAGCACGCGCCGGCGAACAAGGCCGTGGTTTTGCCGTCGTTGCAGATGAGGTGCGTAGCCTCGCGCAACGCACTCAGGAATCGACGCAAGAAATTCAACGCATGATCGAGGCACTGCAAAGCGGTGCACGCGCGTCCGTCGACGTCATGAAATCGGGACGGACCATGGCACAAATTAGCGTCGATCAGGCTGCAAAGGCAGGCGATGCGCTCAACACCATTTCGAATGCAGTAGCACAAATATCCAGCCTCAATATGCAGATCGCCACCGGCGCAGAAGAGCAACATCGCGTCGCCGAAGACGTTTCACGCAACATAATCACCATCAGTGCAGTTGCAAATGCCAATGCCGCAGGTGCCGAGCGCAATGCCCAAGCCGGCGAAGCGCTGCGCGCTGTTGCTACAGACCTCGCGGCCGTCGTTCGCGAATTTAGGGTCAACTAACCTGCGCAATAATTTTAATGTCAAAACCGAAGCAATAAATCCTCCCGCATCTCGTCGAGAAACAACCACCCGCGATGGATCTCATTGCGGGTGGTTATATTTTTACTTCAGCAGTTCAATCGCGCCCAGATCATTCAATGGTATCTGGTTTGCCTCGCCCGGCTGCTGCGCGATGCGCCCATCCACGAGGAAACGCGGCGCGACATAGAGATTCACCAAATCGGCGGGTTGAATAACTTTGCAATAGCCTATGCGTTCCAACTTGGTGTTAGCGAAGCCGATGGTGTTGCCAAAACCACCGTTTTCGCGCCATTCGAACCAATGTCCACCGGCCAGATTGCGTGGCGAATTGGTAATGACTTCGAAGTCGATACCGTCATGCCCGACATCTTTTGCATAGTCGCCGTGCATGAAGACCTGATCGCCTTCTTGACTGTAAACACCGTTCCAATCCGGGAATGTCGTTGAATACCAATTACCGCGCAGGTGCGTACCGGTCATCACCGGAGGCAGAAAGCAAATGCCCTGCGTCGCCCACTGCGTGTGCACGATTGACGAATCGTCATACGCGGTAATCGACCACAAATTACCGCCTGCATATACGTTTGGATCGGCATTTACTGCTGCGGCGGCGGACAAGCACAGCATTCCAACAGCTAATTTTCCATTGATCATATTCATCGAGCGAGTCTCCACATTGAGGTTAAGTTTATCTTGAAGGCGCCAGTGCATGAGTAATGCAACGGCTCGCTCAAGCTCCCCGCCGAGCGAACGGGGAAATGGATTATTGCGGAGAAGAAAAATTTTCGAAGCGAACAATACAATACCGGGATTGCGTCAAACTGCGCACGCAAATGCGGCTGTTTGATACTTTTTAGGCGTATTCGGGGTGTAAGGATTTATATGTCAAATATAGGCCCCGTTGGGCACGGTCAGGATTGCCGAGTTCCTAAAATAAATTATAAAAAACGGGGTATGCCGCTGAAGGCAGACCCCGTTGTAAAAACTCCCCGATCACTCGCGGCGATCGAAGGCCATCCACTCGCCAGATTCTGGCGCCACGCACGTGTAGGTCAGGGTATATTTTGAATCCGTTGCTTTTGCGCGCAGGTCGGCATCGCTCACTGGCGCAGCGTGGGTGTTGCCGGTTTGGAACAGGCCGTTGTGAACATACAAGTAACCGCGCTCGCGCTCGCCATTTTGAATCTGCACGACCAGATCGCACTCGCCGGCGTCGGCACGTGCTTTAAGCAGATCGATACGTGCAGCGGCAATCTCGGAGTTCGCCCGCGTCAGGGTCACTTGTTGTCCAACGATGGGCGCCACATTGCTATCGAAGGCCAACATGAATTGTTCCATCTGACGCCGCATTTTCACTCCCTGCGGATTTATCACAGCGGCGAGCGGATTGCTTGGCGGTACAAACGGAAATCCGCCGGCATTGCCGGGATCTAACGGACTCAACGCGCCCACCGGACGGAACAGGAACACCCGCGAACCATGGAAGCGGAATAACGTATCAGCACTGCCATCATGAAAAAATCCGAAGCCGCGCACTTGATCGCCCATGAAATCGTTATCGCCCGGAATAAAAAATGGATCGGGTCCCATGCCGAACATGCCGACCTTCTGGTACATATTGCGCAGATGCGGCACCTTCAAAAACTGCGTTTCGTTTTCGAACGAGTAGCGGCCATCACCGCCGAAAAATCCCGGCTTGGCGACGCCGTACTGGCGATTGCCGTCCGGATCGAGCACGTGACAGCCGTTGCAATTGAAAAACGTATCGGAAATTTTTCCGAAATAAAGAGCACGCCCGGCCGCCTGATCCGTTGTCAGGGTGTTATCCAAATTACGGATCGGATTCGGCGGATAAGTTATTTGCAAGATGAAATCTGTAAATGCCTGCATCTGCGCTGGGGTCAGTTGTTGATCCCGCCCGACGAGGCCCGGAAACGCCACATTGAATTTCTTAAAAGCGAGATCTTCGTTAAACGCACCGCTGTCCGGTTGTGCACTGGGTTCGTCGTTACCGCCGGTGCGATCGCCGCGCCAGTGCATGGGTCCGTGATTCGCCATACCGCGTAAGCTTTGCGTGCTCATCGGTCCCTTGAGCGCGCGGAAGTGCGGATTGGGTGTCGCGGTAAACCCTTGCGGGAAATCGATGGTTGGCCCGAGTGCGAACGGCCCCGGGTTATTGATCGTGGTGTTATCGGGATCACCCAGATCCCACGCCAGGCCGTCGAAATCGCCGAACACATGGCAGCTGGAACATGAACTGTCGCCATGACTTGACGTTAACGCAGCGTCATATAAAAAGCGTCGGCCTTCGATGATGCTGGCTGGTTCCGGGCTGTACATCGCAACATGCGCCGTCTCTTTTTTGCGGCGCAAGTCGATAGTCGAAATGCTATTGTCGAAGCGCGTCAGCACATAGGCGTGTCCGTGTGCTTCGTCCAACACCACGCCCGATGGACCACCGCCGCTGACCGGAATTTGGTTGGCGCGATCTGGTGTAAATGTATCCGCTTCGAGTTCCGCCGTATCGAATACACCCACTTTACTCGAACCGAACGCGACCACGTAGAGCGACTTGCCATCGCGGGTTACTGCCATTTCCATCGGTTGCGCAAGGCTCTTGGCATTCTCGTCATTGGGAATCGGTGCGCAACATTGACTGTAGTCGATGTGCTTGTTCAGGTGGCGCGGCAACACCGTGCCGGAATTGAGCACCGTAATCCGGCTCTCGTGCGTATGCCCCTGCACGGTGTGGTCGCGGCCCAGGCGCGCACCGGCCCCTTCGAAACGACGCAGATTGAATGCTTC
>JACQEQ010000308.1 GCA_016200445.1 Gammaproteobacteria bacterium
AGTATCTGTCAAGATCGACGCTTTATGGCGCGCTTGATGCCGGAGCTGGAAGCTTTTTTTCATTACCGCAACCTTGATGTGAGCACTCTCAAGGAGCTGGCGCGGCGCTGGGTACCGGAGGTGTACAAGGGGTTCGATAAAAACGCACCGCATATGGCGCTGGACGACATTCGCGAATCGGTGCGCGAGCTGCGTTATTACCGGCAACATTTGTTCAAACTCTAAGAGCCTGTTCAAGATCTCACTGAAGGGCGCATTACGGCGTGTAAATCGAACTTACGAATGCTCACATACGACGGGTATGCTCCGCTTCTTCGTTCGATTTTGCCTTGCACTGCATCCCTTCAGTGAAATCTTGAACAGGCTCTACACACAGAAATTATTTGACAGAATTTCCACCGTCCAAGCACACTGCGATGCCATGAACTGCAAACATTTTATTCCCGCTATTCGCATCATTCGCTGCCTGCCGCGTTGGGTCGTGCCTATGCGGCTGCGGGAAACCCGGATGATTGCAACCTAACAACTACACCGTCTTCCGAATTCCCAAAGGCCACAGAGTGAAAACCCTGTGGCTTTTTTGTTTGTGGCGCTTTGCAGGCTACTTGTAAGCAACAGGAGGTGTAAATGTCCGTACCCGCTGCCTATATCGGCGTCATCTTGATCTGGTCCACCACGCCGCTGGCGATCCAGTGGAGCAGCTTAGGCGCCGGTTACGCTTTTGCATCGTTCAGCCGCATGCTGCTGGGCGCTGTATTGTGTCTGGTGTTGCTGCGCTGGTCGCGACGGCCGCTGCCGTGGTCGCGTGCCGCTGTGCATACCTATCTGGCAGCGGGGCTGGGAATTTACGGCTCTATCATTACTAGCTACTGGGCGTCCCAATATGTTCCCTCAGGTTGGATCTCGGTGATGTTCGGGCTGGCGCCTTTGTTCACCGGCGTGCTGGCGTATTTTTGGTTAGACGAGCGCAGTCTCAGTGCTGCAAAAATTAGTGGCTTATTCTCCGGCCTGACCGGCTTGGCCGTGGTGTTCGCGTCAGGCTTACACCTCAGTGTGCAAGTTGCAGCCGGTATCGCAGTGTTATTAGTCGGCGTGTTGATTCATTCAGCGAGCATGGTGGCGATCAAGCGTATTGCCGCACCGATCACCGCGTTGGCCATGACTACCGGTGCTTTGTTGCTGAGCTTGCCGTTGTTTTTTCTCACCTGGTTGTTGGTTGAGAGTGCGCTGCCGTCGCACATCGACGCGCGTGCCTTGGGGTCGATTGTGTATTTGGGTGCCTTCGGTTCGGTGCTGGGATTTGTATTGTACTTCTACGTAGTTCAGCATATGGCGGCCGCGAGCGCAGCGCTCATCACGTTGATCACGCCGGTGTTCTCGTTACTGTTGGGCAGAACGCTCAACGGCGAACCGCTCACGGCGCAGTTATTATTGGGCACGGCCGCCATCCTCGGCGGCTTAGGGATGCATCAGTGGGGCGATAGCGCGTTGCAGCGTCTACACGCGCAACTAAAAGGAGTCGGAAAGTAATGCGGATGTATTTACGTTGGTTGAGTAGGTCCGGGTTTGGTGCCGTAGCTTTGCTTTCTTCCGCTCAGGCGCTGGCGCTGGAAATCAGTCCGTTCGTCAGTATGGCGCTTACCTTCGGCGGCGACACGTTGGCTGAAACTCAGGTCGGCGATCCGAAGCTGAAAAAAACTGAAAGTATCAAAGCAGGACAATTCATGTATTTTGCCACCGGCGCGACGTTCGCCTTGCCGGAGCCGGGCGATTGGGAAGTGCAGTCGTCCATCGGGTACTGGTTCGATAGCGTACAAACTGGCGGTCACGAGTTGCGTTTCCGGCGCGTGCCGATTGACCTGTTGCTGGCGCGCAGTTTCGACAAAAGCTGGCGCGTATTGGGTGGCTTAACCTACCACCTGAACCCGGAGCGCCGGTGTACGTTAGACAATTGCCCGCAGCCCAGCAGTGCATTTAAAAACGCCATCGGTCTGGTTGCAGAAGCCGATTGGCTGTTCGGCGGCATCGTTACGCGTGTGATCGGTGTCGACGAACCGCGCCCCACAAAACTGTGGGTGGGTGTGCGTATGACCTTGATCGAATACAAAACCACCGATGTTGAATCCAGCAGATACAGCGGCAACAATTTCGGTTTGACGCTGGGCTTGAATTTTTAACACTGTTGTTCTGTATTAATGCACATGCGCTACGAATCAGTTCCGCAGCAAATATCATTTATCGAATTTTCTACTATTCTTTTATTCTTTCTTGGCACGATTAACGGTGCTGTTCGCATACACACTAAGGAGAGTTAGCAATGACACGAGTGCGTGAATTTGGAGTTACCGTAGTTGGCGTTTTGTTGGCGGGGTCGCTCGCTGCGATTGCTGCTAACGCAGCTGCTGCCAATCACACCCAACCCCTCTACCTTGATCAAGGGTGGAACGACACTGAACGTAACCAGTTTTATTTTACTCCGCAGGGTTCGTATTTGATCCCGTACGCATGGTTTTTGGCGCTCGAACAAGCACAAAACTCCAAGCCGTTTAACGATGCCAAACACATCGCCCGCATTGGCTATCTGGTCGACGATCAAGCCTATACGGCCAGTAATCCCGACGGTTTGCCGATTGGTTTTGCCAAAGAACCAGTGAGTAACGGCGATGCCTGGTTAGGTTATACCTGTGCCGCCTGCCACACCGGCGAAGTGCGTTTTCGTGGCAAGAATATTCGTGTGGATGGCGCGCCGACGCTCGCTGATTTCACCTTGTTCAACCAGCGCTTGATCGAGGCACTGCAAGCCACGTTGAACCAGCCGCGTAAATTCGAACGATTCGCGCAACAGGTATTGAGCACGCCCGACGCCACCAGCAAAGCGGCGTTGCGCGCGCAAGTCGCCGCGCAACTCGACGTGATGCAACAGATTTATCAACGTAGTACGCCCACCGTGCCGTACGGAAACGGGCGGGTCGATGCCTTCGGCATCATCATGAACGAAGTATTCGCACGTGATTTGCACCAGCCGTTAAATGTCAAGGTGCCGACCGCGCAGGTCAGTTATCCGTTTTTATGGGGTACGCCGCAGCTGGATTTTGTGCAGTGGAACGGTTCGGCCAACAATCCGTTCGGCCGCAACGTCGGCGAGGTTTTGGGAACCTTCGGCCAGGCAACTTTGACTGGTCCCATCGCACAGTTGGGCACCAACACGGCGCGTGCCCGTGAACTGTTTATGCTGGAAAATTTGGTCGCCAAGCTGGCGCCGCCGCAATGGCCCGAAGCGTTGCTGGGAAAAATCGACAGCGAAAAAGCCGCACGCGGCCGTGCGTTGTACAGTGCGTATCGCAATGGCGAACCCAGTTGCGAATCTTGCCACTCATTGCGCGACGCCAGCGGCCAATACCCGTTAACGCCCGCCGCTGAAAATTTATTCGGCGTACAATTTGTCGAGACCCAAATGATCGGTTTGGCGGATATCGGCACCGATCCGCTGATGGCCTTGAATTTTGCAACCCGTAATGCCTTCACTGGCGATCTCGCGCCGTTGTTACCGGCGCCGTTCACCGGTGCGTCGGTATTGCCTGCACCGGTGTTGTTGTCGATCACCGTCGGCATGGCGGCCAACTACAGCATCGCCACCGCGCAACCGCCATTTGCTGCTGCCGAGAAGGCCGCGTTGATCGGCTATCGTATCAAGGCACCGGGGTTGCCGCCGTATGTGCCGAAGAATCTGGCCGCCTACAAGGCACGTCCGATCAGCGGTATCTGGGCTACCGCGCCGTATCTGCACAACGGCTCGGTGCCGAATTTATACCAACTGTTGCTGCCGCCCGCACAGCGCATGACGCTGTTCGGCGTTGGTAGTCATGATTTCGATGCAGATGCCGTGGGCTATGTTTCCGAGGATGAAGATGCAACGTTTTTATTCGACACCGGTTTGCCGGGGAACTCGAATGCCGGGCATGACTACGGCACCGATCTCACGGCTGATCAGCGTTGGGATTTAATTGAATTTTTGAAAACCCTGTAATTAGTTTACGGTGTTGGTGCGCGGGTATTGATATTTATAGCGGTGCGCATCGGCACCTAATTTTTTCGACATCGGAGGACAAGTGCATCTAACGCGTAACAAACAAGAAAAATGCATCATGGCGCGCATCCGGCGCCAGAATAAGTTGTACCAAAAAAACTTTACTTTGAAACAATATCGGACTTGGAAAGCGGCCGAGACTGCGGCGCAAAAGTGGGTTAAAAAAATTCTGCCGAGCTTGCCCCCGGCAATACCCATAAAAGGCCGCATGACGAAGCGCAACACGTCCGGTGTCGTCGGTGTGCGCTTGATCGAAAGTGTCCGCAAGAAAAACGGCAAGCAATATCACGACTGGCGTTGGATTGCGTTTTGGACTGGCTGCCCCTACTCGGGTGGCATTGGCTGGTCGGTCAACAAATACGGCGATGAGCCCGCGTTCGTGCGTGCCTATCTAGCCCGGATGCTTTCGACGATAGATCGGGCACGCATCGAACGGGAATTTACCCGCATTCGCGGTTTGAATAAATTACAAAAAATTCTTGATCGAAAACTTATTGAAGTTGTGTAACCCACAGAGCGCTAACCGCTCGTTCCGGCCGACCGCAAATCGGTGTTTTTAACTTAAAAATACCGATCTGCGGTAACGTTCATATCGTTTTAAGGAAGGCATGTTCGACTACGCCACCACTCTGGCCGCAGTACTACGGTAGTTTCTACGTAGGGTTATAAATACGGCAGTTTGTCGGAGCGTTAACGTAACTCATGACTGACCACGGGCGCTGGAGGCGAATAGATATGCGGAACCAGATTGTTATTGCAGGTAGCGGAATAGCGTTGTTAGCCACCCTTGCCGTAAGCGGCCACAAATTGTACGCAAATAATCCTAGTAGCGAACAAAGCCAGCATAAATTTTCGGATGTATTTCTCGCGATTAAACCCGGCGATGAGGTGACCTTTGCAAACCAAGACGGGGTATTGCATAACCTTGTCAGTTCCAGCCCCGATTACACAGTAGAGATTGGCGAGCTACAACCCGGAACAAGTAAAACGTTGGTGTTCAATCACAAAGGCGTGCTGGACTTGGTGTGTAGCAAGCATCCGGAAATGCAAATGACCATCTATGTGCGTAAACCTGCCGGGGAAAATGAAGCCAACGCCGACAC
>JACQEQ010000282.1 GCA_016200445.1 Gammaproteobacteria bacterium
GCGCATCGCTGAATTGAGTGAGGCGAGGCAGTTTTCACTTAGAAAGACCAAGGTACAGGAATTAGTCTTTCTCTTAAATGAACTTAGTGGTGTTGATACCGGCTACAAGTTCTGTTTTTATACCTATGGCCCGTTTTCTAGTGAATTAGCCGGCGATGTTGATTATCTTGATCGAATTGGAGTTCTCAACGTTGAAGAAGGTAGTGGCGGAGATGGTTATTCTGTTACTGCAGGTAAAGAGGCTACAAAAATAGAGCAAATGGTTGCCTCGAGACTCGATGCATTTGCTAGCAATATTGAGAAGATTGTTGTTGAATTTGGCGGTGATTCAGCTAGGGATTTAGAGTTAATTGCAACCTTGGTATATATAAGCAAATATGATCCGGAGTTTTCTGGGCAAAGATGCAGACTTGTTACAAAAGCCAGAGAACTGAAGCCGAAGTTTTCGAACTTAGATGTTGAAAAAAAGGTCGATAGACTTTCACAAAAGAAATTTCTCTCTATTCATTAGCAGGATTTGCAGCATTTAATTAGCGACATAGTTATTATTTTTTTTTGGGGAAATCGTAACTTGGGCCTTGATCAGCTCCATTGATGTTGGAGAGAATTGTGGGATGTTTGCCGGAATCAGGTAATTGCGAGCGCCATCGTACTGACGCTTTTGTCTCACATTTGAATCTAGTCGAAGGGCGGGCTTTTACGCATGATGCTTGCCTTGACGTGCTGATTCGTGATTCCCCTCAACCCGAAGCGCGCTATGTCGAATTCTCGACGAACGAAAGTCTGGTGCTAGAGCGGAAAACCATCGTGTGGCCGCTCGACCATGTGGAGCTACATCGCCGAGAGCACGAGCTTGCTGACGCACTAAGCAATTCTTTGCGCGACCTTGCGCAGGCGCTGCCGATGACAATCCAATTTGCGCCTACATTTACTTTAGCGCGAATAGATCATGGTGAGTTTGTACTCGAAACAACACAGTCAATTCACGCCGCAATCGAAGCGATGGAGATTTGCGGGCCAAGGGCATTCATTGCTTCTGGCGATGGCTGGATTTGTTATCTCAATGCTGACGAACGTGAGGCGTCTGGCGATCCACCAACGGGACTTGGCATTGTATGGACAGTGTCCGATGAGCTAATCTATTCAGAATATATGCCGCCTGGACTTGTCTTCGAAGTGCAAAGACACTTCGGAACTACGGTCCGTAAGTTCCAAACATACATGGACTCTCGTCGCATTTTGCTGGTCGATCCGCACGGGTCAATTCGGCATTTTCCAAAAACTTGGCTACTCGATCTATTCAATCAGGCTGGCATTCAATCGCAGATCTCAGAAATTTGGTCTGCTTCTTATGACTGGGTTTCAGATATTCAGCAAGGCTGGATGTTCGAGCGAATTATTTGAATAATTGTTTTTGCCGCAACTAAAGCGGCCAGGGTTAACTATTTCTCGCAACAAATTAACCGGCCTGGCTTCATTGCAAACACGAACAAAATAGATTCAGGTCTTTCATCATCGCATTCGCGGTGAAATGAATAGTGCCAGTCACCATTTCCGCGCAGTATCAGGCTCAAGTCTCGCAACATAGCAACGCTACGTTTCAAAGTCAGGCCCCATGGCTCGCGTCGTAAACGACGCTCTCCAGCACCGACAAGGGCACCGCGCGGAGCGCGGTGCGAGAGGCATCAGCCCTTCCGCAAAATAGTCTCGCGATAGGATTTCAGTCCCGCCGCCAGCACTGCGATGGCGATGAGGTTCGCGAGTGTGCCGACCATCAGCATGGACCACTTCAGGTCGAGGTCGTTGCCGAATACCTTGTCGGTCACCAGCGCCACCGCGGTCGGGCCGATGCCCAGGCCGATCAGGTTGACGATGAAGAGATACACGGCGGAGGTCTGGCCGCGCATCTGATTGGGCACGATCTCCTGGATCGCCGCCGGCGCCGCGCCGAAGGGCATGCCGAGCGCGAATACCGCCGGCACCAGCAGCAGCGCCGCCAGCGTGCCGTTGTCCGCCAGCAGGTATACGCTGCTCACCGTGGCGCCAAAGGCGGCGATGATGCCCATGCGCATCGCCGCGTCGCTCTTGCCCCGCTTCAGCCAGTGGTCGGTCAGCCATCCGCCGAACAAGATGCCCGCGCAGCCGAACACCATCACGATCAGGCCATAGATGATGCCGACCTCGCCGGCCTGCCAGCCGAAGGTGCGGATGAAAAAGCTCGGTACCCAGGCGGCTGCACCGTAGGCACTGAACGCCAGCAAGGCGAAGCCGATGTTATGGCACAGCACCGTGCGACGGTTTGCCCACAGGTGCGCCACCACGGTAGCGAAGGGTACGCCGCCGGAAAGATGCACGCCCTGGCGCGGCGGCTCGCGCACCAGCAGGAAGGCCAGGCTGAACACGATGCCGGCGCCGCCGATCACGAAGAACACCAGTTGCCAGGGGCGGACATCGCCGAGTAGCGGCAGCACCGTAGCACCTTGCGCGGTGGCAAATTTGATGACCAGTCCGCCCACCAGGAAGGCGATGCCCTAACCCAGGTAGATGCCCATCGAGTAGACACTGATGGCGGTGGCGCGCTTTTCCTTCGGGAAATAGTCGGCGATCATCGAATACGCCGCCGGCGACAGCGTGGCTTCGCCCACGCCCACGCCGACGCGGAACAGGAACAGTTGCCAGTAGCCACGGGCCAGTCCGCACAGCGCGGTCATCAGGCTCCACACCATCACGCCGGCCGCCACCAGCCAGCGGCGGTTCCAGCGGTCGGCCAGTCTTCCCAGCGGAATGCCGAGGATGGTGTAGAAAATCGCGAACGAGAAACCCATCAGCAGGCTCATCTGCGTATCGCTGATGCCGAGGTCGCGGCGGATTGGGCCGACCAGCAGGTTCAGGATCTGCCGGTCGACAAAGGAAAATACATAGGCAACCATCAGGATGGCCACCACCAGCCAGGGATAGGCCATCGAGGAGCCGGCCTTGGCGTCAACACCGCTTTCGTTCATGCATCCTCCGCGATTATGGAAAAACACGGGGTCAGAGTGATCTTGCCCACGAACGGTGGACGCCCTAAGCAAGGGTTGTAGTTTTTTCAAATGCCAGCGGCGCCTCATATCGAATCGATGAATGCCGACGCTGGCGGTTGTAGAACAC
>JACQEQ010000285.1 GCA_016200445.1 Gammaproteobacteria bacterium
TACCTCCATTGCGTTGCCCTGCGCGACCACGCGGTTACCCGATTGCAACAGGTACACCGGGCGCAAGTCCGGCTCAAACGCCGCCTTCGCCACCACCTGGATTGGCCCCGCGCCCACGGAGAATCCAGCGCGCGAATTGCGTTCGTTGTTCGTAAATTGCCGCACCGTACCGGGATCGGCAGGCTTCACCGCCGCCCGCTTCTCCGGCGGCACATCCAAAGCGGCCAACCCATCGAACTCCACCAGAATGGGGCCCGGTTCATACTTGCCGTGAAATCCGCTGTCGAACATTTTCTTTGTCTCCGTTTTTACTGTCGTTGGCTGCGCCGCAGCCGGATTTCCGCCGCACCAAACTCCTGTCGCAATCGCAATGCTGATTCCGGTGAGCCGCCATGAGTATCGCCGCACAGTAACTCCTTACAACCTTGTCATCGTGGGCGTAATCCCCGGGGCGACGCTCTTGAGAATTGGGATATAAGCGTCTGCCGTGGTGTAGCCGTTTGCGTCCGTCACGTCATCGCTGAGTCCAAGCCCCTTCAGGATTTCCTGGATCGCGTAGTCCGAGGCGGCCGTCAAAGCGGCGTTCCAAGCCACACCCGCCGGCAACTGGCATCGGATCTGCTTTACATCCCCTCCCCAAACCGTCGAGTTCGCCGTGTCGCGCAGCTTGACAAGCATGTGCGCTCCATTAATAAACGCATCATTGAACCGCAGTACAAAATGCACATAGCACTTGCTGAATTTGCGCGGGTCACCCGGAACCGCCGGGTTGTCGATATTGAATTCAGCAAACACTTTCCGGTTCAATCCGTTATCAAATGCCTGGAAAATCCGGCGGGCGAAATCGTCCCGGCGCGCTGCGTTCGCAGGATCGGCCGCGATGCCTTCAAATAGCAACGCCAAATTTACGAGCACGACCAGAATTCCGTCTACCGGCGCACCGTCCGAAGCATCCGGCAACACCGAGGTCGTGAACGTTTCCTTGCCTAACTTCATCAGGTACGCGTCGTAGATTACGGTTGCTGGAGTGTGATATCGCGTGTAGGCCGCCATCGGCCAAGTTGCAAAGCTCCGGCCCGGGTGCGCCGCCCCGGTCGGGTGGTGCGGCAGTTGATAGTTGTTTTCAGTCCCATGGACGATTTTGTAATTATCTTTCAAATCCGTGAAGTTATTCCGCAACCACTCTGTCAGGCCCCAGAAATAACGCGGCCGGATCGCCTTGTTATAGACCATCATGGCCTGGGCGGCGGGCTGATCGAGATTAAAGGGTGCGCCGGGAACATGATTGGAGCCCCAGCCCTGCTGCCCGAAGGCTGCTTCGTTGCTCGGATATTCGTCCGGCATGCCGAAGCCGTGGCCGCTTTCGTGTGCGCCTGGAAAGCCGCGATCCACCACATGCCGTCCCGCCACACCTCGGCACTGCCCCTTTCCATCATTACTCATCCAGCTGCCACCTGCGCCTGCCTCCGCCACAACCTTGATATCGAAATGGCATTTTGACGCTGCATTCGACGCCGTACCCACTTCAAACGATTGTAGAAAATTCACCACCTGCGCCTTGCTCTTCACCGCCCCTAGCGGTATCAGCCACATCCGGTCCGGATTATGTGTGTCGTTGCCGGACCAGCGGCTGGCGCAGTCCGCCATATAGTCGCTGCGCCACAGCTTTTGCGCAGCCGGGTCACCCGCCACCGTGCTACCCGCGTCGGACACAAAATCGAAGGTGTACTTGTGGAACTGGAATACCGCCGTAGTCTCCATGCCCCCATCCGCCTCGCAACAACGGATCAGCGCCAAGTCCCAGCGGCCACACTTGTTCGTGCCGTCGTCCTCGGCAATCGCACCCGTCCATTCGTCGTAGCGATTGGTTCCGGGCCGCGGCAAATCACGCGCAAAGAAGCGGTTGGTAAAGTAAGGCTGGACCGCGAAGTAGGGATGCTTGGCATCTTTAACGAGCGCCCGGTTCGGCGGTGCCGTTCCCGCCGCAACGCCAATCCCGGCCGCCGTCAAATCCTCCCATGCAACAGCCGCGCGCGCGCCCACGGTCGTCTTCGCCCGTGCCGAGTCAAATTTCACGCGTTGGTCGAACACATCGAACAGATTTCCCTTGGCCGCCAGCAGTCGCACCCACTGCGCCGTGTCCGCCAAGTAGTTTGTCTTCATCACAATCCGGCTGAAGTACGGCATGTGGTTCTTCCGGTCGTGCCGGTAAACGCCTTGTGGTGAATGCCAGCGCTCCTTCGACGGAGCTTGCGGTTTCTCCGGCAAATTCAAGGCAGATCGTTCAAGCGCTGGGTCCGCCTTGGTCCACTTGGTAGCCACCGGCGCGACCGGCGGCGCTGGCGGCGGAGCGGGCGGCACTGGAACTGCTGGCGCAACGGGTGCCACGGGCGGAACCGGCTCTACGGCGTTCCAAGCATCTCCCACGAAGGTGTTCACAAACACCGCCACACGGTCGTTCGGAGTCGCGTCTACCTCCGCTTCGTTGTAAGTCCAATCGAGCGGTTTCAGGCTCTTGTCTGTAAGCTGAATATCGTCCAATGAAAAAATCAGCGGCGCGTCTTCCGACGTCGTGCGCAAAGCCAGCCCCTCAAAAAAGTCTTGATCCTCGACTTTTTCGCTCAACCGGCAAAATACTGCGAAGACCGCCACTCCTCCGGCAAATCGTAGTACTCCAAACGCTTCGCGCCCGGATTGAAGTCAGCGTCGGTCTTCGCCAGCTTTGTGTATTTGCGCTTCTCTTTGTCCTCGGACTGGATAAACCGGTGGTCCTCATCGGTTTGGAATCGCAGCATTGAAACCTGCGCCGGCCGGTGCAGCTCTTTGTTCGCTGCATCGGCCCGGATGATCCACGGCAAGGCCTGCAACAGCTTCTGATTCTTTCCCTCCTCGGTCGCAAACACCCAGCTCGAAAAGGTGGTGAGTTTCGCCCACGCCGGCTGTTCATCACTGCGCACCTCTTCGGCATACCCCGCCAGCGGCAGCGGTAACGCCGAAATCGGCTTGTCGCCGTGATCCTTTTTTCCGTAGCGGCGATCAAAGTATTCAAAGCGGGAATACTGCCAATGCGGATCGAGCGTCAGCACGGCGGGAGCGTCTTCGGCGCCGACCAGCGTATTAAGATTATCCAGCTTTTCGAACTTCGCCTCGAGCGGGGTGTAGGTCGCTGCCCGCTGCACTCGCCAATCGGAGTTCTTCAATGTCCATTCGTCTTTCTCATTCGGCAACAGGAACACTCGCTTGCCTTCCCATGCCTTTTTCCTGGCCTCAGCTCCCGGATCGTCATCGAGCAGAATTTCATTATTCTCGATTGCCGTCGCGTCCCAAGCCTCGCAAACCACCCAGGAGGGCTTGGGCTGCTTAAACTTCAGAGTGCACCACAGCTTCGAGCGGTCCACTTCGATATATTTTTTGCCGTCCGGCGCATCCAACACCCGGCCATCGTCGCCCACCACGGCCTCCACCTTCGTGTCGCCCTCGAAGTAGAGCTGTACTTTGAGCCCCTTGGGCAGCACCCGTTCTTTTTCCTTCGCGTTCTTGCCGGGGTCCTGGAACTGGAGCTTGAGGTAAATGCGGATGCGCGGAGTCACCTTGAACTCGAGCAGCTTATCGTCATCAGCCGCGAGCGTAATTTCCTGGGTGTCGCCCGGCGCTTCGATCCGGAACAGGGGTGCGACTTTGTCGCGGAACTTGATCTTGACTTTATAAGTCCCAGGCACCAGGTCTTCCAACGCAACCTCTTTGTTGCCGTTCGAGTCACGATCCGCGACCGGGGCTTCGATCTTGGTCACGATCATTTGTGCTCCGGGGACCAAACGCGACGGCTTGTCTTTGTCCGTAACGATAAGGCGGAGCCTGCATAATTTCCTTTGACTGGGCGCGACCTGTTCTTCAAGGGGGGCTGGCGTATCAACTTGCTTAGCGCTTATCACCGTTGCGTGCGCTTGCTGGACAGGCGTGTACTCGTGCCGCAGGGCAAGTCTGCCGGTTGACCGCAGGTCCGCCACGTGCGCACGCACTTGCGCGTCGCTCATGCGGCTGATATCCGAAAATCCCGGTCGTGTGGCGAGCTGTCTGCGCAAACTTGCACCGTCTTCTTCGAACGGGTCGCGCGGCATGAACCGGGCATCGCCTGCGTCGCCAAACGGTTTTGTCATGGCGCCTCTTATAGACAATTTTTAACGACGAGAAATACGTAAGCACACTTACTGGACTGCTTTGGGTACTCAGATGGTGCCGGGTAGAGGAATCGAACCCCCGACCTGCCGCTTACAAGGCGGCTGCTCTACCGACTGAGCTAACCCGGCTAAAAGATACGGCGGCCATTTTAAACGTGATGGGGATTATTTACACGCGCGCTGTTGCTTTTCGACCTTTTCGGTTCCGCTGACCACATCTTTGATCTGCGCCGCCGTGATACTGCGCCGCGCATTTTCGTCGACATCGACCCAATACTGCGTGGTGCTGTCGAAGTGTTTTTCAACCACCGGCCGAAAACCCAATTTAACCAGGGCGTTGACGCGTTTGTTGGCCTGCGCCTCCGAATCGTATTTACCCAGCGAGATCATGTTTTCGTATTCGCCGTTGCTGATGATGCTGGCGTCGGCGACTTTTTTCTTACGCAACTCTTCCAACCTTTTATTCGCAGCGCGTTCATCCTTGGTGGCTTCGATTACCCACCATTGCTGGGTACTGCGGATTTCGTGTTCACGGACGGTGGTTCGCAACCCCAAACCCAGACCGACTAGCCTGGCCATGACGCTTTCGGCATTGCTCAATACGCTGAAGGGACCAAGCGCAAAACAGGCCGTGGCTGCGGGCTCGGCCGCCGGACGCGGGCGTTCGCGAGCGGCGCGTTCTTCGTTTTTACGTGCCGCCAGATTGGCCTCGATGCGTTCCGCCTGGCGTGCTTCAGCGGCCAAAACCTTTCTTTCGAGCTCGGTGAGCGGCGGCACCGTCTCGATTACGGGAGTTACCGGCGGCGGAGTACGAACGTTATCTGCATTGCGCGCCGCCCCCGGGCGCAACGCAGCATCGTCCGCTGACGCTCGCGCTGGATCGCGCGTCCGCTGGGCGCTCGTGTTAGCGGGCTCGGAAGTTTCGGCCGGACTCTTGGTACCGCTTTCGACTTCGTGCAACAGCCGTATCGACTTATTGCCGCCGGGCGATTTTGTCGCCGACACCGCCACCGGCTCGTTGGAAGGCTGGTGTAATTGATGCCAAATCAGAAACGCGGCATTGACGAACAACAACAGAAAAAATGCCCACCTCATGAGGTACTCCCGAAGACCGCCAAACCATCCAATACCAAATAAGGTTCGTGGCGCAGCGTGCCGCGCAGCAAGGGCAATAGCACCGGGGCATCGCCGCCGGTAATCACGCCGCTGACGGGGGCATTTAAATTACGCTGCGCATCTGTCAACACCCGATCAACAAAGGCGGCTGCGGTGAGGCGCGTGCCGGCCAGAACCCCGGCTTGGGTATCCGTCGCCAGCCAGACTTCCGGCGCCGTTAGGTCTTGCTGCAGGCCACCGATCCCGGAGGTGTCGCGCGTCAGCGCACTGCACATCGTCACCAAGCCGGGAGTGATCAATCCGCCGCGATGCTGTCCACCGGCATCGAACACATCCGCCGTGATGGCTGTGCCGCAATCGATCACACACACCGCCGTATCGGGCAGAATGCGGCGCGCGGCGATCATTCCCAGCCAGCGATCCACGCCCAGCCGGTCGGCGCGCACATAGGAATTTGTCACACCATGGCCCTGCTTCTGCGCATGCGCGAATTCGGTGTGCAGTTGCCAGCGTTTCTGTACCCAGTCGTAGAGCGCATCGGCGATTTTAGTGCCGACCACGTTCGACACCAACACGCGCTCGGGCGCCGCGATCCCGCGCCATTGCGCATCCAGATTACGCGCGAACAACGCGGGCTCGTGCGCCACCGCGCCCGTGCGGGTGTGCACGCCGCCTTCCCATAAGGACCACTTCATGCGCGTATTGCCGATATCTGCCAACAGCATCATCCTAGTAACCTCAGTTGAACGGTCTGCGGAGTGCGACCCGTTGAGTGTAGGGCAAGGCGCAATGAGCGAGGAATAGCCAGCTATTCCGATGATTCCTATCGCGCTGGTATTTGCGCGAGGTAGGACGAGTTGCAACGCCGCCATGCGCGCAACGGGGCGTGCTCCACAGACCGTAGCGGGCCTCACGCCGAGGCTGAAGTCTGGAAAAACTAAAAATATCAATACCTGCGCACACTTGCTTATGCCTCGCAGCGGTCAACTGGGGTTTCTAGGATCATGTGGGAATTCCTCGCAAGCTCAGTTCTCCGGAAGCATAAGCGCGGGTAGCGCCACCTTCTGCGAATAATAACGCACCCTGCGCGTCGATGCCGTCCACCGTGCCGCGCAACGTGTGCTGCGGCAAGTGTAGTTCCGCTGCCTTGCCCACGTAAGCATCGCGCGCGCGCCAGCGCGGCAGAAAATTTGCGAAGCCGTCGCGCTCGAACGTCTGCAACGCTAGTAGCACGTGTTGCAACAGCATCGCCGCCAGATGATTGCGCGCCGGCATCAGGCCGGTAATCGATACGATGTCGACCCACGGTTGCTCGATGGCGGACGCCGCCTCGGCTGCCATCGCCACATTGATACCGATACCGGCGACGACATAACATGGCCCGGAAGACTCGCCGGCCATTTCTACTAACACACCGGCCAGCTTCCGGTTCTGCCACACGACATCGTTGGGCCACTTCAAGCCAACACCTGGCACCGCAGCGGCGTGCAGGGCTTCGGCGACGGCAACTCCTAGCGCGAGACTCAAACCGCCCGCCACCGCAGCACCGGAATTAAAACGCCATAACACCGACAAATAAATGTTGCCGCCAAACGGCGATACCCAGGCGCGGCCGCGCCGTCCGCGGCCCGAGGTCTGCGTTTCGGCCAGACACGCCCAGCCGCCCGGCGCGCCGCGTTGCGCATGTTCCACCAGATAGGCATTGGTCGACGGCAATTCCAGATGTACGTCTAAACGTTTCAACGCTGTACGCGCCGGCGGCGACAGCGCGTCGAGAATCTCGTTCGCCGCCAGCAACTCTAACGGTTCCGGCAAGCGATAACCTTTGCCCGCAACTGCATAGGCGTCGATACCGAGGGCTTTAAGTTTCTGCAGATCGTTCCAAATCGTCGCACGCGTCACACCTAACTCTTCGCCCAGTGCGACCCCGGAATGAAAGCGGCCGTCGGCGAGCAGGCGCAACAACGCATGCGTATTGCTCATCGTGTCAACAGGCCGCGGGCTGTGGATTGCAGCAACCAGCCGCGCACGGTTTCACGCAAGCCGGCATCGAAAAAATCCATCGGGTTGTAATCGTCGGTCAGCACCAGGGCATCGGCATCGACCGGCAGCGGATAGCTACTGCGCAGAAAACTACGCACCTGCGCATTCACGCGCGGATGAATGTCGATTCCTGGAACCTCGCCCAACGGCAGCATATTGCGCTTACCGTTGTATGCAAAAATCTCCAGATTTCCGACGCCGCCTTCTAGATCGGTCACATCGAATACCGGATAAACATCGACCGATTCGAACACGCTGCGCAAGGTGCGCACCACCGAACTGGTCATGCGTCGCTGCGCTCCGATGCTGCCGATAAAGTTAACACCGAGCACGCCGCCGGGACGCAGATGTTGCGCGATCAAGCTAAACATCTCGCGGCTAAGCAGGTGGTAGGGCATCAGATCGCCGTTATAAGCATCGAGCACGATGTAGTCGTACATACGCGCGCTGGTCAGCAGAAAATGACGCGCATCGGCTTCGATGACATCGCCATTGGTGGTAAAACCAAAGTAGTCGCGCGCCAATTGCGGGATCAGCGGATCAATGTCGACGACATCGGTGCGGATGCCGCGCGCGCTGTACCAGCCGGGAATAAAGCCCGCGCCCAAACCCACCACTAAACAATCGCGGCCGTTGGGTTGCAGCCGGTAAGGAATGTACTGCATCAAATACGGGTAGCGATTCACAGTCAGACGCCGCTGCAAGTCTTGCCCGCCCTGATGCAACCCGTCGATCAACAACTGGCGGTCTACCGCATCGCCATAGTCGACATCGACCACTTTGACGGAACCGTAAAAGGTGTCGCCGGAAAATACTTCGCGCACTTGTGCATCGGGCATGCTCAGCGCGGGCGGTACGATCCACTGCGGCGCCAGGACAAGACACAAAACCAATGCTGCACCGGCAATGACCAAACGCCGCAAGGCCGCGAAATAAGCGGCGGCTAGCAGCAACAAGGTGAATCCCACCGCGTAAAACGCCTGATTTACGCCCAAATACGCGATCATGAAAAATCCGGTCAGCGCCGTGCCGGCCACACTGCCGATGGTGGATAACGCATAGAGTCCGCCCACCGTGCGGCCGATGTTATCGACGGCACGCGCCGCGATCTTAACCAGATACGGCGACACGCTGCCCAACAATAACAAGGCCGGGCCGAATAAAATCATCGAACTTGCAAAGGCGCCGGTGCGCAAACCCAGCGGCAGGCAGGCTTCCAGCACCGGCGCTTTCAACCACGGAATCAGCAACACGCATATTCCGGCGGCGGCGATCAACGCGTACAGATCGACGCTCTGCCCGCGCCGGTCGGCCAATACGCCGCCGAACCAATAACCCAGCGCCAATGCAATCATCGTGACGCTGATCAACGAGGTCCAAACAAACAGACTCACGCCGAAAAACGGCCCGATCACGCGCGAACCCAACACCTCGATCACCATCACCGCCGCCCCGCACACCAGCGCGCTGAACAACAGATAGGCGAACAATAATTTACTGCGACGAGCTTCAGTCATGCGGTTCTCTTGAAAAAATAAATAATGAAGGAGCGTGGTATTTGCAATTAAACCGGCGCGTACACCCCGACTTCCTGTTCGCGGCCTTTTACCCGGAATTCGCCGCAGCCGCGCATCGCGCGTGCAAGCTCAGCGGGCAACCGCCGGTACACTTCGGCACTGATCAGCACGTCGGTGCCCAATTCCTTATTCAGCGTTTCCAGGCGCGATGCGACATTCACCGCATCGCCGATCACGGCGTATTTCATGCGCGTCTCGCCACCCAGGCTTCCCGCCACGACGCGCCCGGTATGCACACCGATACGCGCTTTCAGTTGTGCGATGCCGCTTTGCATCCAGCACTGCGCCAGTCCGCTGGTTTGCCATTCGCCATTCAGCGCCACGAGGCGATCCCGCATTGCCAATGCACAACGCAACGCTTGCTGCGGGTGATCCTCGCGATAATACGGTGCGCCGAATACGGCGAGAATCGCGTCGCCGAGAAATTCAATCACGCAACCGTGATGCGCATCGACCAGCACATTCATCGCGCCTAAATACTGATTGAGCATGTCCAGCAGTTGCACCGGCGGCAGATGTTCGCAGATGGTCGAATAGCTCGACAAATCGCTGAACAAAATCGTCACCTCGCGCTCTTCTGCACCAGGCGCCGCTGCGTCGCGATGCTCGAGCAACTCGCGCGCGACATCTTCGCTCACGTAACGCCCGAAGGTGGCGCGGATGAATTCGCGGTCTTGCAGGCCTTCGGCCATTTTATCGAAATGGCGGCTCATCAGCCCGAATTCGTCGCGACGATTAAGGCTCAAACGCGTGGTAAGTTCGCCGCGCGCGACCGCTGCCGTGGCGTCGATGATGCGCGTCAAGGGTTCACGCACACTGCGCGCAACCGCCAATGAAATCAGACCCAACAGCACGGCGGCGATTCCAAACACCGCCAGCGTGACCCACAACACATCGTGTTTCATCACTTCAATCCGCGACGCCTGCACATCGGCACCAACCAGCGCGATACCTTTGCCGCTCGCGTCGCGCACCGGCGCATAGCCCGACAAGGTCAGGCCGAATTCATCGCGAAACGGTTCGTTCTCGACGGCCGGCGCATCGAACCCGCTTTGCAACACCGGCAATGCTGTGGCGTCGTATTCGTCGCCCGGCGTGGCAAGGGCGCCGTCCTTGACAAAATCAATAAAAAATCGCAAATGGCCCGGCTGGCCGGTCAAGCGCAACAAATAAATGCTTTGGATGTCGGAGTCGATTTGCGCCGCTGCGGCAAAACGCGTGCGCAATTCGTTGTGGTAGGCGGTTGCTTCGTGTGCGTCGAGCGCGATTTCGGCCAGCCGTTCGGCACTCACCGATGCGGCCAACCCAGTCACGGTAGTGAGCAGGCGCCGTTGCAGATGCGATAACTCGGAATTGACGCTGTAGAAATAGAAAATTGTCGCGATCAGCACCAACGACAACAACACCGTGCCGCCATACAATCCGGTCAAGCGTAAATGGAAGCGCTGCCAAGCGCGCAAACGCAGCAGCGGGTCAACGGCCGCATTGATCTTGGGTGGACCGTCTGGAATCTGTAAGGGTGTCGCAGACATTGCTTGGCGGGCATCACATTATGTGCGGTGGCCATCTTCTTACAATTCACCGGCGGCATCAATGACTCAGGTTTTAGCGTATTTGTCCGATGTTTTTAACTGGCGTGTAACTACGCGCAGCCCTTAAGAACCGAACCGGTAATGTCCTATGAATCGTAACTGCAGCCTGACCGTCCTAACGCTGTGCGCACTGATGCTGTGCAGCGGTGCTCAGGCGGAACTCTATTCGTGGAAAGACAGTAACGGCAAAACGATTTTCAGCGACCGTCCGCCGTTGGACTCCGAAAAAAATGTCTCCTCCTCGGGTGGAAAAGCATCGAAAAATGCCGCGCCCGGCGAAAAAAGCGACGATCCGGCGAGTGCCCAGCTGCGCGAGGAGGCCAAAAAAAAGAAAGTACAGGATAACGACAAAAAATTAATCCAATGGCGCTGCGCCGAACTCGACAAAGAATATCAAGCGTTGTTAGCTGCCTATGAAGAGGTGGCAAAAACCAGCATCAAGAAAGCTGCCGCACTAAAAGTGGACGCCGAAAATCATAAAGACACCATTGACAAGCTGTGTAATTCACCCCCCTAATTTATTCACCTAAATACGCATGCCGGACCTGCGCATTGGTCAGCAGTTTTTCAGCCGCATCTGTCAACGCAATGGTTCCGCTTTCCATCACGTAGCCGCGTTGGCTGATTTCCAAAGCGCGCTTGGCATTCTGTTCCACCAGCAGAATCGTTACACCCTCCTGCGCAATAGCGCGGATGGTTGTGAAAATCTTTTCCACCATCAGCGGCGCCAGGCCCATGCTGGGCTCGTCCAACAGCAACAGCCGGGGCTGACTCATCAGCGCACGTCCCATGGCCAGCATTTGCTGCTCGCCACCAGACAAGGTGCCCGCTTGTTGCTTGCAGCGTTCCGCCAGGCGCGGGAATAACGCGAACACGCGTTCCAGATCGTTTTTTATCCCGGCGCGGTCCGTACGCGAGTACCCGCCCATGTCGAGATTTTCACCAACACTCATACGCCCGAAGATGCCACGCCCCTCCGGCACCAAAGCCAAGCCGCAGCGCGCGATCAGGTGCGCAGGTTGATGTGTAATCGCTTTACCATCGTAAAGCACTGACCCGTGTGCGACCGGCAGCAATCCACACAGCGCTTTCAGCAGGGTGGATTTTCCCGCGCCGTTGGCGCCGATCAGACACACCAGCTCACCGCGTTCGATCTGCAGGTCGACGCCCTTCACCGCTTTGATGCCCCCGTACGACACCGCAAATTGTTTGAGTTCGAGCAGGCTCAACCTAGAAACCTCAGTTGGACGATCTGCAGAGTGCGTCCCGTTGGACGCAGGGCAAGGCGCAACGAGCGAGGAATAGCGAGCTATTCCGACGAGTTGCAACGTAGCCATGTGCACAACGGGGCGTGCTCCGCAGGTCGTAGCGGGGCTCACCTTCAGGGTGAAGCGTCATTTGGCCATGATCCTTAATAACACCATGCACTTGCTTATGCCTTGTAGCGGTCAACTGAGGTTTCTAGGTTCAGGCTACGGCTCCGCCCAGATAGGCTTCGATCACGCGCGGATCACAACGCACCTGCGCCGGAATGCCTTCGGCGATTTTTTTGCCGTAGTCAAGCACTGCTACCCGGTCGCACAAACCCATCACCAGTTTCACGTCGTGCTCGATCAGCAGCAAGGTCACTCCCAACTCGCTGCGCAGCCGTTGCAGCAACTGCGTCAACGCGGCACGCTCGCTGGGATTCATGCCGGCGGCGGGTTCGTCCAGGGCGAGCATTTTGGGGTCGGTCGCCAACGCGCGCGCGATTTCCAGGCGGCGTTGATCGCCGTATGACAAATGTTTGGCCAGCGCACGCGCGTGCGTGCCGATGCCGGCCACGTCGAGCAATTCGTGGGCACGCTTGCGCATCGCCGCTTCTTCGCCGCAGACGCGTGCCGGGCGTGTAATCGCGCCCCACACGCCGGTGCGGGTACGGCAATGCCGCCCGACCATGACATTTTCCAAGGCGCTCATGTTGGCGAACAGGCGAATGTTTTGAAAGGTGCGCGCCAAGCCTAAATGCACGATCGCGTGCGGCTTGTGTGCCAGCAACGCCTGCCCGTCAAAATGCACTTGTCCGCCGGTGGCGGTATACAGCCCGGTGAGCACATTAAACAAGGTTGTTTTGCCTGCGCCATTGGGTCCGATCAAACCAAAAATTTCACCGGCGTTGACCGTCAGCGATACATCGCACAACGCGGCCAGGCCGCCGAAAGATTTGTCGATATGGGCTGCCAGCAGCAGCGGCGGCGCGTTCATTTGTCGTACACCGAGGCGCGCTCTTGATCCAGCACGCCGTCATCGGCCTTGAATTCACGCGCGCGCTGCTTCGAGGGCAGTAAACCTTCCGGGCGCACAATCATCATGGCCACCAGCGCGAGCCCAAAAATCAACATGCGCAAATCGCTCGGCTCGACCACCACGCGCCCGAACAGCACGCGCTCCAGTTCGCCGATGTAGCGCAGCGCTTCCGGCAACACCGTCAGCAATACCGCGCCCAGAATCACGCCCGGCAAATTACCCATGCCGCCGAGCACGATCATGCACAGGATCATGATCGATTCGAGCAGATTGAAACTCTCGGGACTGACGAAGCCTTGAAACCCGGCGAATAACCCGCCGCTCAATCCGGCGAACGAGGCGCCCATCGCGAATGCCAGTAGTTTTATATTGCGGGTGTTGATGCCCATCGCGCTGGCCGCCACTTCGTCTTCGCGGATCGCGATCCACGCGCGCCCGATGCGCGAATCCTGCAAGCGCATGCAAACGAAAATGATCAGCAAAGTGAATGCCAGGAACACGTAGTACAACAAGGTGCCGCCGGTAAATGTCATGCCCAGCAACGTCTGGGTTTGATTTAAGCTGAACTCACCGAACCGCAACGGGTCGATCAGGTTCACGCCTTGCGGGCCGTTGGTGATGTTGACCGGCGCGTTGAGGTTATTCAGAAAGATGCGGATGATCTCGCCGAAACCCAACGTGACAATGGCCAGATAATCGCCACGCAAGCGCAATGTGGGCGCGCCCAGCAACACGCCGAAAAATGCCGCGACCAGCGCCCCCAGCGGCAACGTCACCCAGAACGGCAGATGCAAGCCGAAATGCGGCGACGACAACAGCGCGTATACATAGGCCCCGACCGCATAAAACGCGATGTAACCTAGGTCGAGCAGCCCGGCAAACCCGACCACGATGTTGAGCCCGAGCGCGAGCATCACATACAACAACGTAAAGTTAAGCACTCGCACCCAAGCACGCCCTAGACCGGCATCCACCAGAAACGGCAGCGCCGCTAACACAATACCCAACGCGATAAATGCCATCCACGCGGCGCGGTGGTCGTGTTTAAAACGGGACCAGTGAAGCGTGAATGCGACCACCTATATCGTTCCTATCATCGAACGTCACCTGCCTTGATTAGCGCGATCGTTAACTGCCGACTCCCACCATTTAAACGCGCCACATGCTGTAATAACTCAAGACGCTCGGCATTGGTCATCGCGCTGTTTAAAAATAGCAGTTCAGCAAACAAATCGGTCATCGGCGTGTCTTCACGATACGTAAGGTACGTCGCCATTTCATACATCAAGCGCGCATAACTCTGCGGGCGCTGCGCCATAGTACGCAGTACGGCCGCAGGCAACATCGGGTGGAAAGAAAATATCTCATAGCGTTCGATCAACGCGCTGTTTTCAGCCGTGCGGCGCAACACCACCACGGCGGATGGTTCCCGATAGATGCGCGCCCATTCGGTGATGGGAAATAAGCGCTCCAATTCTGCCGGTGAACCCACTACCGCATAATTTATATTCCACCGCGCTAACTCCTCCGGGTGGTCAAGATAGCGATTGGTGTCGCCAAATACCGTGTGGTGGTTGTATTGAAAAATGCGCCGCTGCGGAGTGATGAAAAAGGCCAGATAACCGCCAAAATGGCCTGAATTATAGAGGTTGCCCGGCAGGTTCACGTCTTGGATGAAGCGCACCGAACCGGCGGGAAGAAATTCGTCGCTGATGCGGTAGCCGAACGACTGCGGCGTGTGCGGTCCGGCAAATTTTATAGCGACGATATACGCAGCCAGCGCTAAAGCAAATGCAGACAACGCAAGCGTTGGCAGTAGTGGGTAACGGCGTTTTACTGCCAGCGCGGAAATAATTTGTGTAGCTAGCGTTGCGAGCAACGCGGCATCGAGCAACGCAAACACGCCGATGACGCGCGAGTAGCGCACGGCGAGAATGGCAAACGGTGCAACGACCAGCAGCTGCGTCAGGTCGAGCGTGCGGCGCGCGCCGATGAGCGCCGCAAGCGTTATCGCCAACAATATCCAAAATAGTTTGTGTTCGCGCCAATTCGCCGGTTGGAATTCCATGACGCCAGCGACCAAGGCGTTGCCGTTGATGAATTGCAGAAAAATATCGTAGGAGCGCAAACCGTAGGGATCGGCGAGCAGCGCGAGCAATGTGAGGCCACAGACAATATTCAACACCCGCAGCTGTTCGCGCGACATGGGTACCATTCCGCTCCAATGGGCGAAGCGCGCGCCGAACCAGTGCTTGATATTTTCTCCAGCTACAAATGCAAGCAATACGATCAAACCGAAGATTGCGCCATGCAATGAATCCCACAGCACCAATATCCCCGGAATTAAAAAAAGAAATTTAATGTCACAACGCTGCGCCCGGCAGCAATAGAGCAGATAACTGAGCGCTGCAATACCCAGCAATGAAAATAACTCAGGCCGTTCGATATAGCGGTAAAAACCCGCCGTCACGGCGGCGACCACTAACATGGCGCTCAACGCGGACGTTGCGCCGTGCACGCGGCAGGTGCGGTAAACAAGCACGGCAATCGCAAGCGTCACTAACACCTTCAGCGCCAACAACCCACTGCCGCCCCACAGATCGTAGATCAGGAAAAATAAAATCTGACTCAACCATTCGTGATTGCTAAACGGTGTTCCAAACGCCGTGTACGAAAAACGCTCTTCATTGACGAGGTGGCCGGTGCTTAACATTTCGCGGCCGTTGGCTAAATGCCAATACATGTCGTAATCGAACACCGGGTATAAAACGACGACTACAACGCTTGCCAGCATTGCGGCGATAACGAGTAACCGGGAGGAAAAGACGTTCGGGACAACCATAGTGGCTGCGGTTAGGCCCGGTCCACCACGCGCTCGCCCAATAATCCGGACGGGCGAAACACCAGCACCAAGATCAGCACGAAGAATGCGAACACGTCTTGATAATGGCTACCGAGGAAGCCGCCGGTGAGGTCGCCGATGTAACCGGCGCCGAGGCTTTCGATCACGCCCAGCAGCAAACCGCCCAGCATTGCCCCGGCGAGGTTGCCGATGCCGCCGAGCACGGCGGCGGAAAACGCTTTGAGACCGAGTAAAAATCCCATGTAGTAATGCGCCAAACCGTAATAGGCGCTGACCATCACGCCCGCGACGGCGGCGAGCGCCGAGCCGAGCATGAAGGTTGCTGAGATCACGTTGTTGACATTAACGCCCATCAGGCTGGCGACTTGCGGGGATTGCGCGGTGGCGCGCATTGCCCGGCCGAGTTTGGTTTTTTGCACCAGTAGCATCAAGGCCGCCATCAATGACATCGACAACATGACGATGAAAATTTGCACATCGGAAATGGTGGCGCCGCCGATGTCGTGCGCGCCGGTTGGCAGGATCGGCGGAAACGGAATGTATTGGCGGCCCCAGATCAACATCGCGCCGTTTTGCAATACGATGGATACGCCGATGGCGGTGATCAACGGCGCCAGACGCGGTGCGTGGCGTAATGGTCGATACGCGACCCGTTCGATACCGTAACCCAACGCCATGCACACTGGCACGGCGGTCAATACACCGGTCAGCGCGATCAGCACGCCGGGCATGTCAACACCGGTTCCCACCAACGCGGAAATGACGGCGAGGCTGACCATCGCGCCAATCATGGTGATTTCACCGTGCGCGAAATTGATCAGTTCCAGAATGCCGTACACCATGGTGTAGCCCAGCGCCACCAGCGCGTATACGCTACCGAGCACCAGGCCGTTGATGAGTTGCTGGAGGAAGATATCCATGCGGAGCGGCGCGGGCGCGATGAATCGCGCCCCTACTGCTTTACGGTCTCCAGCACTGTCCACTTGCCGCCTTTTAATTCGTACAGCGTCACTGGACCACCTTTTAAATCACCCTTGGCATCGAAGCTGATCTGACCGGTGACGCCGGTGAAATTGACGTTATTCAGCGCTGCCAAATAAGTTTGCGGCTCGACCGAGTTGGCGGCTTTCATTGCGTTGATCATGGCCCACGCGGCGTCGTAGGCGTACGGCGCATAAAGCTGGATCGCGCCGTATTTCGCAGTGTATTTGCTGATGAAGTCTTTGCCGCCGGGCATGGTGTCGATGGGCAAGCCGGGCGATGACGCGATGACGCCTTCGCCATCCGCACCCGCGATACCGACGAACTCGGTGGTTTGCACACCGTCGCCGCCGAGCAGCTTGGCTTTGAGGCCGAGACGTTTCATTTGCTTGGCCATCGGCGCGCCTTGCGGATACATGCCGCCGAAAAACACCACGTCCGGCTGCTTGCCTTTGATCGACGTCAAAATCGCGGTGAAGTCATTGGCCTTGTCGCTGGTGTATTCGCGCACCACCACTTGCGCACCGGCGGCTTTGGCGGTTTTCTCGAATTGATCCGCCAGCCCTTGACCATACGCTGTGCGGTCATCGATCACGGCGATTTTTTTCGCGCCCATTTTGGTCGCGGCATAATTGCCAAGCACCGCGCCCTGCTGTTCGTCGTTGGCCATCACGCGGAACGCGGTTTTATAACCCTGGCCGGTATACGGTATCGCGGTGGCCGATGGCGAAATTTGCGGAATGCCTGCGTCGGAATAAATTTTCGACGCCGGAATGCTGGTGCCGGAGTTCATGTGGCCGATCACGCCTTTCACTTTTTGATCCGCCAGTTTTTGCGCAACCACGGTCGCGGTGCGCGGATCGGTTTGATCGTCCTCGCTGATCATTTCGAATTTAACTTTCTTGCCGCCGATCACCAACCCTTGTGCGTTGGCTTCATCGAAGGCCAGGCGTGCGCCGTTTTCGTTGTCTTTACCCAGCGACGCTTGCGGCCCGGTGAGCGGCGCGACTGAACCGACACGGACTACATCTTCACTTGCGGCTTGTGTCGCAACAGGCGCTGCGTTGGTAACGGGCTGCTCTTTTTTTCCACATGCGGCGGCGGCACAACATATGGCGATCAATAGCGGGTGATGGAGTTTCACGGCAGTTCTCCCTTATTTTTGGACGAAACGTGTGGGTGTAGTGTAGCTCAAATTTTTCGTAAGAGCCGTCGCGCCTTGACCCGCTGCGACAGTTCTTCTAGCGTGCGCAGATGATAAAAACTCCCGCCCCTCTCGACCCCGCCGTGACTGACGCAGCGCGCACGTTATGCGCAGGCGGTATCGTCGCCTATCCAACGGAAGCAGTGTATGGATTGGGTTGCGACCCACGCAACGCTGAGGCAGTGCAGCGCCTGCTCGAAATTAAACAACGCGACCCGCTCAAGGGGCTTATTTTGATTGCCGCGTCGTTCGATCAACTTAAACCCTACCTGGTTGCGCTTGATGACAACACCCGCGCCCGCGTGCTGCCTACCTGGCCCGGGCCGGTCACGTGGCTGCTGCCCGCGCGCGATGCAGTCTCGCCGTTGTTGCGCGGTGCGCACCCCACGCTGGCGGTACGTGTGACTGCGCATCCGTTGGCGGCGGCGTTGTGCCGCGCGTTCGGCGGTGCACTGGTTTCCACCAGCGCCAATCGCAGCAACGAACCACCGGCACGCACGGCGCAGCAAGTGCGCGCGCAACTCGGCGCGGACCTGGACTACCTGTTGGACGGCGTGGTCGGCAGCGCGGCGAATCCTACCGAAATCCGCGACGCCGCGACAGGCGCCGTGCTGCGCCCGGCCTAACACTCCTTATGCACCCCCACAATATCGATGTAACCCGGCATTACTTCCCCGGTTGCGACGCCGTTTGCTATTGTTTTCTCAACCCCTCCTGAAACCCCCCTGTTTCAGCTCCGGGCCGCTACTCCCCCGGTAGCGGCCCATTTTTTTTACCCCCGCTCTCGTGTACGCTGCGCGCTTGGAAAAAAGACCTAGAGAGGACAGGGTTATGAGCGCGCCGGACATTCAAATCGTTAAGAACTATCTGCTGGATTTGCAAGATCGCATCTGCGCCGCACTGGAAGCGGAAGACGGCCAGGCGCGTTTCGCTGAAGACCGCTGGGACCGCGCCGGCGGCGGTGGCGGACGCTCGCGTGTCATGACCGAAGGTGCCGTGTTCGAACAAGCCGGTGTCGGCTTCTCACAGGTGTTCGGCGATCAGTTACCGCCCTCGGCTACTGCACATCGCCCGGAGCTGGCCGGTCGCAAATGGCAGGCGGTCGGCGTGTCGCTGGTGATTCATCCGCGCAACCCCTATGCCCCGACCTCGCACGCCAACGTGCGTTTTTTTATCGCCGAAAAACCTGGCGAGGAACCGATCTGGTGGTTCGGCGGCGGCTTCGATCTCACCCCGTATTACGGCTTCGATGAAGACTGCGCGCATTGGCATCGCACTGCGAAAGCCGCCTGCGATCCGTTCGGCCCGGATGTTTACGCGCGTTATAAAAAATGGTGCGACGAATACTTCATGCTCAAGCACCGTAACGAACCGCGCGGCATCGGCGGCTTGTTCTTCGATGACATGAACGAGTGGGGTTTTGACAAATGTTTTGCCTTCATGCAGAGCGTCGGCGATCACTACATTCCCGCGTATTGCCCGATTGTCGCGCGTCGTAAAAACACTCCCTATGGCGAACGCGAACGCGACTTCCAGCTGTATCGGCGCGGCCGCTATGTCGAATTCAATTTGGTCTACGATCGCGGCACGGTATTCGGCCTGCAAACCGGCGGCCGCACCGAGTCGATTTTGATGTCGCTACCGCCGCTGGTTAAGTGGCGTTACAACTGGAAGCCGGAACCGGGCACGCCGGAAGCAAAGTTGTACGAGGTATATTTGAAACCTCAGGATTGGGCTAGGTAGGTGCGCGATTCATCGCGCCTTCACTGCGGGCGCCATGAATGGCGCCCCTACAAGGTTCGAACGTATGGCCCACTTACCCAACACCTTGCGTATCATCGGCGGCAGCTGGCGCGGGCGCAAACTGCACTTTCCCGATGTCGACGGTTTGCGCCCCACGCCCGACCGGGTGCGTGAAACTTTATTCAATTGGCTGCAACCGGTCATCGCCGGGGCGCACTGTCTTGACTTATTCGCAGGCAGCGGCGCGTTAGGCTTTGAAGCCCTGTCGCGCGGCGCGGCCAGTGTGGTGATGGTGGAGCGCGACGGCCATGCGGTGCAACAACTGCGCGAAAATATCACAATTCTGAAAACCTCCGCTGCGCAAGTAATCCAGTGTGATGCGCTTGAATTTTTAATCAATAGCCGCGCCGATGTGACTCCCTTCGACGTGGTGTTTCTCGATCCCCCTTATTATCAAAACCTGATCAACCCGTGCTGCACAGCGTTGGAAAGCGGTGGCTGGCTCAGTGCAAACAGCATTCTGTATATCGAAGCCGAACTTGCGTTGCAAACCTTTGCACTACCACGCGGCTTCGAGCACACCCGTAACAAACGCGCGGGACAAGTTGGATATCACCTGGCAGTACGCCAGCAAAGCAGGTAAATTGTGGCGCAATGAAAACCATAGCAATCTACCCCGGCACATTCGACCCGATGACCAACGGCCACAGCGACTTGGTGCAACGCGCATCGAAGTTATTCGGCAAAGTGATCGTGGCGGTAGCGGCCAATCAAAATAAAAACCCGTTTCTGCCGTTGCGCCAGCGTGTCGAGTTGGCCAAAGACATTCTTGCGCCGTACAAAAACGTGCGTGTAATCGGCTTCGATAATTTATTGGCGGAATTCGCGTTGCAGCAAAAAGCCAATATCATTTTGCGCGGTTTACGCGCGGTGTCTGACTTTGAATTCGAATTTCAACTAGCCAATATGAACCGGCGTCTGGCACCGCAACTGGAAACTATGTTCCTGACTCCTGCCGAGCAGTTTTCGTATATCTCCTCGAGCCTGGTACGCGAAATTGCGATGCTGGGCGGCAATGTCACGCCGTTTGTCCACGCGAAAGTTGCGGCTGCACTACGCAAGCGTATCGGTTAAAATTTCCCCACTTTGTTGATTGGTTGTTCAGGTAACCCCATGGCTTTATTAATCACCGACGAATGTATTAACTGCGACGTATGCGAACCCGAGTGCCCCAATGGCGCCATTACGCAGGGCGCGGAGATTTACATTATCGACCCGAAGAAATGCACCGAGTGCGTCGGCCATTTCGACACCCCGCAATGCATTGAGGTGTGTCCGGTCGATTGCATTCTCACCAACCCTGCCCATATTGAAAGCAAAGATCAGCTCAAACAAAAATATTTAGAACTGACCAGCAAAACCGCTTAACAGCTAACTTGCTGTAGCAAACAATAAGGCCCTGCTCGCAGGGCCTTTTGTTTTTATGCGCGCAGCTATACTGAGTTTCATGCCCCGCTTACTCGCACCGGTCATTATCCTACTGCTGTCTATTCCGGCCCACGCGGCGCACCCGCCTGCGGCGGCAATTGCAAGTGCCCATCCGCTCGCTACCGATGCCGGCATGGAGATTCTGAATGCGGGCGGCAATGCCTTCGACGCCGCCGTTGCGGTCACCGGTGCGTTGGCGGTGGTGGCACCGATGAGCTGCGGTCTGGGCGGCGGCGGATTCTGGCTGTTACATCGCGCGAAAGATAATTTCGAAACCATGATCGACGGGCGTGAAACCGCTCCGCAAGCGGCACGTAACAATATGTATCTGGATGAGCAAGGCAACGTGGTGCCAAATTTGTCACTGGATGGCCCCTTATCGGCCGCAATTCCCGGCACGCCGGCGGCATTGGTCCATCTCGCCAAAAAATACGGCCGATTGCCGCTGGCACGCTCACTCGCACCCGCGATCCGGCTGGCGCATGACGGATTTGCGACCGACGAATTTTATCGGCGCGTGGCTGAGTTTCGGCTGACCGCATTGGCGAACGCGCCGGGGTTGCTGGAGCAAGGAAAACCGCCGCAACCGGGCTTCGTGTTGCGGCAACCCGATCTCGCCGCAGTATTAATCTCGCTGGCTAAACAGGGCACAGCAGGCTTTTATCACGGCGAGGTCGCCAGCAAATTAGTCGACGGCGTGCGCCACGCGGGCGGTATCTGGACACTGAATGATTTAGCCAACTACAAAATCATCGAACGCACCCCGCTACGCGGTGAATACCACGGCACACGCATCACCTCGGCGCCGCCGCCGTCCTCGGGCGGCGTGGCCTTGATGTCCATGCTCAACATTTTGAGCGGTTACCCGCTGACGACACTGGATGCATCGACGCAAACGCATCTGCTTATTGAAGCCATGCGCCGCGCCTATCGCGACCGTGCCGAATACTTGGGTGATCCCGGTTTCGTCAGCGTCCCTGTTAAACAATTGCTGCATCCGTTTTATGCCGCCGGATTACGCGCCTCGATCCGCCTCGACCGCGCCACTCCCAGCAGCGCCTTACCCACTGAAATCCCTGTGCAGCAAGGCCCAGACACCACGCATTTTTCAATTCTAGATCGCGACGGCAACCGCGTTGCTGCCACGGTTACTGTCAATTACGCATTCGGTTCGGCATTTATTCCTCCGGGCACTGGCGTGTTACTCAATGATGAAATGGACGACTTCTCGGCCAAACCCGGTGCGCCGAATGCTTATGGCTTGGTCGGCGCGGAAGCCAATGCAATTGCGCCCGGCAAGCGCCCGCTGTCGAGCATGACGCCGACCTTTCTTGAAAACCAACGCGGCGTTGCGATTCTCGGCACCCCCGGCGGTAGCCGCATCATCAGCATGGTGTTGCTCGCGACATTAGAATTTGCGCGGGGTGGCAATGCCGCAAACATGGTCGCGCTACCGCGTTTGCATCATCAATTTGTGCCCGACCAAGTGTTCTACGAAGCAGATGCACTGAACCCCGGACAACGCGCCATGCTGGAAAAACGTGGTCACCGTCTGGAGCAAACCGCTGACCGTTTCGGCGACATGCAAGCGATCGTGTGGGAGCGCGATACCGGCGTGAATGCTGCCAGCGATCCACGCGGACGCGGCGCAGCACGGGTGCAAAATCCACCTTGATATGCGGCTACGGATCGACGCTTGCGCAGCATTGGGGGTTCAGCTAGACTGGCCCGGCTTTTCAGGTTCCTTAGTTGGGGAAATTGTTGGGGAAGGTTACTCGGGAGATCAACATGAATATGGCATTTTTAGTTCCTATCGTTATTTACAGCTTACTGGCAATTTTCGCCACAATTCTTGGCGGCAAAGGATGTGACATTCTGGCTCAACGCCGCGCCAACCAGAAATAAGCTTAAACGCGATCCATTGTCCGCGTCGCTCTCAAAGCCCGGTTCACCCCGGGCTTTTTATTCATAGCGGTTTTTGTTGTCCATGTCTGACTCCAGCGATACACGTTACCTCGTCAAGTTTCTAGTTACCTCGGCCGCATGCTTTTTTATCGGCACGATACATGGCGTATTGCAGGTGATACGCCCGGTGCGTGCGTGGCTTGATGCAATCGGCAGTCCCTACGGCGGCCCCGGCCACATGATCGATCCGCTCGCGCATGCGCACATCAACACCGTCGGTGGCGTGGTGATATTCCTGATGGGCGCGACCTACTTCCTGCTCCCATTAATGCTTGGCAGACCGCTCTACTCAAAAAAATTGGTGAATCACACCTACTGGTGGACCACCTTAGGCATTGCCGGCTTTTACAGCACACTGATGATTTTTGGCACGATTGAAGGTTATTTGCTACTTAACGAACCGGAACGTATGGCCGATGTGCACCGCTACTACGGACCTGTGATCTCAGTCGTATCGTCAGTAATGGGCATCGGCTTCTGGGTGTTTTTGCTAACCTATTTTTTACCGTCAAACGCCGCACATGAGACTGGCGTGCGGTTGCCCGGATACGTTTCCCGACTGGAACGGGAAAGACGTTGATCTGAGCCTGCATCCAGCACACATTCTCCAGGTCACGACATTTTTCCACATGCCTCTCGCCTATGCGGGCAAGCTTGAGCGCCAGCATCTTGAGATTGAACAATTGGAACTCCAGGAGCCTTGGCCCGGTTTTGTTCTGACTCAAACCAGCTTCATGTCAGGCCGCATTATCAGCCTGCTGGATTCGGCGCAATCGCTTTCGCGTCATGTCGTGTGTTTACCAGCGGCGTTTCATCTCCATGGAAAACTGCACTTCGGCGGCATCAACACGCTACGTACCAGCGCACGTGAACTGCAATCCACGCTGTTCGACGCCGGGCGTATGCCCAAAGACTTGTTTCTTGCGCACATCACCTGCCCTCGCTGCGCCGCCCAACGTGGCGGTGAAAAAATCCTGCTGCTGCGCCGTTGGATAGATAGTCCACGCTTGAAACAGCGCCAGGCAAATCGTTAATGCACGACTGGTTCCGCAGCAGTTACTGGCGTACGCAAAGTACAAACATCCACCACTGCGTCACACCTATGCCAACTCACTTGCGCACTAAAACAGCGGATGTATCTTTTTAAATCAATATGTTAAGAAAATAACGCTTGTCGGCTCCTGGCGTTTTTACATAAAATGATCGTGTTCCATCGCATGATCATGCGGCCAAAACCCTCATACAGCCGCAGCAGCTGTCTGGTTCGCAGCGATCATCCACACACCCATGTGCAATAGTTCGCCAGTGCGTAAGCCGAGAAGGTACCGTGTATGTCCTCTGATGGAATTGAGTCACCCTATGTACGCTTTATGGGTGGGTTAGCTGACAAGCTCGCACTCGCTCCGGCAGAAACCAGCGCCTTAGTGAACTCGCTGCGCGATACGCCGGCTCGTTCAGCAACCGATCCGCTCGACCATGCCGAGTTGTTGTTGGCAGTATCGTTGAACGCGCAGATTCGCAACGCACATGACGATTTCCGCTGCAAAAAACTCAAGTTCCTATTACGCAACAATAATGATCGCGCCATTAAAATCGCGACACAGTGGATCGACCAAAAAGTCACCTTTGAAGCCATGCTGGCTGCGGTTTGACGCCGATCTACCCTTCCGAAATAACGAGCAGGCTTTTTTAGTAGCACCTCAAGCTCGCTGTCGCAGCCGCCGATAAATCTGAGTCCCAACGACCTGCCAAAATTTTACGGTGCCAATGGCACCGCAATTGGACCCCACATGCACGCGCATTATTCTCGGCATCACGTAGTAGTAATGCTATTCATAGCGCAAGGGCTGTCGTCCGCACTCTGTCAAGCCGAAGAGTCTGCGCCACCGTTACCTGAATCGGTGCCGGGCATAACGACCATCAACGCTGAAAATTTGGCCAGTATGCTGGATGGTAATACTCCACCCATTGTCATTGATGCACGCACTGCAACGGGTCGCAGACACGGTTACATTGAAGGCTCCCTACACCTCGCCGACGTCGACACGAATTGTGTCTCGCTTGCGAAGGTGATTCGCAGTCGCGAAACGGCAGCGGTGTTTTATTGCACCTCGTCGAAATGTGGTCGCAGCCTGAATGCCTTGAAAATCGCGCAGGCCTGCGCGTATCGCAATATATATTGGTTCCGTGGCGGGTTGGAGGAATGGCAAAACAAAGGCTATCCCTACGTTAGTGCCAACGTGCCGGCGCGCTAGCATATGCATCCGCGTCGATCACTACGCGGGAGACTCAGTCTGATGATCGGGCTGATGGGCTTGTTCGCACTGATTCTCACCCTGACTGCCGCCAAAGTATTTGAGCACAAAACCCTCGATAATCAGCGCACGCTACTAGAGCAACTGCTCGCACGCAAAGTCGAAGGTATTTATCAACAGCTTCGAATCGAGATCGCCGACCTTGCGCTTGCACTGCAAGCCGAGACCGAATTTCGGCACGCGTTTTCAAGTCAACTTCCAGAATTGATTACCGCAACACTGGCCAAACAGTTTCAGCGCCAATTCGCCAATGACGGCATCATCCGCTTACAACGCATCGGTCTCTATGATCAAAATCTGATACCGCTAGGCCGCACTGCGGATCCGATGTTAAAAATCGAACCCGACATCGCTTGTGGTTCCCTCGTGGAACAAGCGGCAACGCGCATGGGTACCGAGCGTAGCAAAATTCTATATGCCCTGTGTGCGGCGCGCGGCCACGCCTATTTTTCTCTGCTTGCGCCCATCGGCGGATTGCGCCCGTTGGGGTTTGTACAACTTGAAGTTGACCCGATTATTGCGTTCGCCCATCTGGAAACGGAAATGGGCATGCCGATACGGATTGTGGCACCGACAGGACAAGCTGCATTTCAGTCGCCTGACTGGCCCAATATGACCGCAAGTACGCACGCGGTATTTGCACAACATGTGGTCTATGCCGCCAGCTACGAACCGGTGTTTACGATCATCGCCGCCTATAATGTCGAAACCCTGAACCAGAATCTAGATCGCACCTTGTTATTGCTATTACTCAGCGCAGCTGTCATCACCTTGATTGTGATAGTGACCATGCGCGTGATGCTAAGCCGCTCACTCGTCACACCGCTCGAACGTCTGGTCACTCATCTGCAAGTTGCGCATCACGACAAGCAGCGTTTGGGTGAACCGATCGAGGTTAAAGGCGATTTGGAGTTACGGCAGCTTGCGACGACTTTTAATGTCATGACTGCCGAATTGCGCAGCTTATACGGTACGTTGCAATACATGGCGTTTACCGATCCGCTCACCTGCCTGCCCAATCGTCTGCAACTACAGGAAAATCTTAATTACTTACTCACGCTATACGCAGACAAAGGCTTATCGTTCGCGCTATTTATCATTGATGTTGACCGCTACAACGGCGTGGACAACGCGAATGACGCAGTAAGTAATGCGTTGCTCAAGATTGTTGCTACGCGCCTGCAAGAGGCATTGCGCTCAACAGATTTTCTAGCGCATATCCCCCAGGATCACATTAATGTCAACGTCGATAATGTTGCGCGCCTGGGTGGTGATGAATTCGCAGCGTTACTCCCTCTGGTCGGCGATACAGACCAAGCCAAGCGGGTCGCTACTAACGCACTAGACGTCATGCGTACACCGTTTGAATTAAATGGAAGCAGAATAAAGGTAGACATTAGCATCGGCATCGCTCTGTTTCCATTGCACCGTAGCGACGCTGCGGGTTTGTTGCGTTGCGCCGATATCGCCATGTACGAAGCCAAACGCCAAGGACGTGGCTGCGTTGTATTCGAAACCGGCCAGGAACAAGACAGCGTACGTCAGTTCGACCTCGAACGCGATTTACGTCAAGCCTTGGCGCGCGGACAGCTCGACTTGCATTATCAACCTCAAGTACACATGAAGTCGCGCCGTGTCGTGGGCGTTGAAGCCTTAATGCGCTGGCATCACCACGATCAAGACATGATACCGCCGGATTTCTTTATTCCGCTCGCCGAACAAATCAACATGATCCGGCCGCTGACTTTCTGGGCGCTGGAACAAGCCATCCGCGATTGCGCGCGCTGGCGTCGCGTTGGCCGCGACTTGGGTGTGGCCGTGAACATTACGCCGATGTGCCTGCACGACCCCAGCTTTGTGACCACCGTGTTGCGCTTACTGGCTCAATGGCAGGTCAGCCCCAGCGCGCTAACGCTCGAAATAACTGAACGCGGGCACTACGGCCAATTACCGAATGCATTACCGGCAATTGCCGAACTCAACCAAGCCGGCGTTCAGTTATCGGTAGACGATTTTGGCGTGGGTTATCCTACTTTGGCGCAGCTCAAAAACTTACCAGTACACCAACTCAAAATCGACCGCAGCTTTGTGCTAGACATGTTGCTTGATGCCAGCGACGCCGGCATCGTGCGCGCCACCATCGATATCGCCCGGCATCGCAATCTGGAAGTCGTCGCTGAAGGCGTCGAGTTGCAATCCCACTGGAACGCGCTCGCTGACTACGGTGTTGACATTGCCCAGGGCTACCTGATTGCACGCCCCATGTCGCACGCCGATCTACTGCATTGGCTAGAAGCAAATACGGCAGGCGAAAGCGTGTGGATTCCCCTTTCATCCGCAATTTCAGCGACCGACTAACCACGTCTGCAGGAACGCCGCCTATGCAAATGTTTGTAATAAAGTCTTGCCTTCGAAAGTGCACCGTCCGATTTGATAACCCAATTCCCGATAGGCCTCGAATTGCGTCTCGTCGAAAAACTGGTCGGCGGTAGGCTCGTCCGGAAAACTGCTGTGGGCGCGATGATAGCCGTAAATATCCTCCGATAATCCAGAAATCAGACTGGTGTTGACATAAAGCAAGCGGGCTTCGGTGCCATCCACATAACGGATGCGTCCAGTGACGCTGGCTGCGGCGGAAATTTCTGTATCGCCTTGCGGGCGCAGCGGCCGCGTGTCGATATCGATCGCCGCGCCGAAATCGACACGCACTTTTTCAATCACGTTGACTAGATCGGCGAACGACCACGTGGGATCGGCCGCTGCGTCGCACACCACGATGTAACGGCACTTACGCCGGATCAACTCGTATAACGCAAGATTTTCAAAGTGCCCTCCGTCCGACAGATGCACATGTTTGCAATTTTCATCCATGCGCAGGCCCAGCATTTCGCGCAACGCATAGGTATGCCACAGCGGTCGCGAACGCATGAGCTTGAATTTCGGCGGATGCCTTGGATTCCGCGTCCAGTAACCTAGGCGCGCATTGAATAATGTCATGACCGCCGCCAATGACCGCGAACGTGTCACGCCGGTATTGGGATTCACCGCAGCACCGGAGATAGTCAAGGCGGTGGCGAGGTTCATGGTGCCGTCGAGATATTCATCGGTTGGTGCAAATCCGGTGGCGCTACTGCCGCACACCAAGGGTGAAAAGATAAAGTTGTCGGCACCGCGTGCACGGCGCTTGGAGTTCGGCGAATCCAGGGTCAGCAAATTGGTATTGATAATGTGGTACGGCGCGGCAGTTTGCTTCAAATCCTTCAAATAACAACGATTGGGATCCTGCTCCTGGGTAAAATGCGGGTGTGCCGGCAAAAACGCGGCGAGTAACCGGTCGCGGTAGTAACGATGCATGGATACATGATTGATGTTCGCCAGTACGCCGAATATAAATGACAATATCAGGCCCGGATAAATCAAAAAACGCCACCAGGTCTCAAGCTTGGCATAATACAAAAAGGCGCCGTTGTATAACCACAATACCAAGCCGTAGAGCAATAAACCCAAACCGGCAGACAGTAGCAGTGCACGCATACCCTGCGCTTCGTTAGTACGAGAACGCCCACTCCAGCCTGCCCACACCGCAGCCGCACCGCTGAGCAGTGACAAGGTGCCGTTGACTGAAAATGCCGAATAATTCTCGGCGCCGAATAATTGCGGCCAGAGGCGCACTTCGACAAATTGCTGCACCAGCGGCAAACTACCGAGCACCACCAACGCCACGCCAGCTTTCAGAAGACGCCCGAGAATGACATTTGCACGTTTCCGCAACCATGCATGCTGCACCAGCTTGAAGCCCGAACATAGCGCGTAGCACATGAAACCGAACGCCATAAATTCCCAACAGATCAAACCCAGCGCGAACAACCAGGTAAACAGACTATCGGGCCAGCTATGCAACAAGCCTGGCGCGCGCACACTGGTTTGCACCATGAAATACATCACGCTGAAAAACAGCGGCACTAGGATCAGCAGGTTGATAAAAATTCCCCGCAACACGGCTGCTGCCAACGCCCATCGATCCAACCCGTCGCCGGGAGTCAGGTAGTTGGCATGTTCGCGTAACCACGAAATCAAATCGCCGCCGGCTTTGTTATGATCGCTGCGTCGCGTGCCGAACGGAAATTCGCTGCAACGCGACATTAACCAAGTGAGCGACGACCCAATGTAACCGCCGCCTGAGACGGTCGACAGGTAGTCAACGCGCCGTAAAAATCCAAAGCGATGCATTGCCTGCAACATGCCGAGATTGAATGTTGCGGAACGTATTCCGCCGCCCGACAACGCCAGCCCCACTGCATCCTCGGACGGGTTGCCTGGCTCCACTTGCGCCACGGCGCGGCGCTGTGCGATGCGCGCGTGTTCTAGAGCAATGAATTGATCGATATCCTCATAACACTTCGTCATGTGCCAACCCCTCCCCTTGAAACCTATAATCAGTTGCGCTCTTTGAAAGACGCATGGCTTTACGCAGCACAGCAATTGTAAACATTTAATAATTATCGGTAGTGGTACTTTTCCTACTCTCGAACGTGCCGTAACTTACGGCGTCCCTAGTGCAAGGGCGGTAGTCCAGGCAGTGGCAACACGATAGCGGATCAGGTACACGCACTATGAATTCGATACTTACACGTTTCAAACATCACTGTGAACGCTGGCATCAAGAACGCGACACCCATAACTACCGCGGCCGCGCCAACGTGATAGCGTATCTGTCTGACCGCTACGGCGTCGACTCCGTCAAACGCCACAAGAAGTGGATCATCCGTGCACTTAACAATGTCGAAGGTGTGCACGTCTCCGATCATTAATTACAAAACATTTCTGCATTCTCTGCTTTCTGCCCTTCGCCCTACACTGTCTATTCGGCTCTTGTAAACATCGGCTTGCATTCGCGATGCCAGCTTGCGTGCCATTGGTAGACATTTAATACACTTTCTCGCGGCACTAATACACTCCTGCTGTGTGTCGCACCGTACCGCGCCAGTGGCGTCATCGTGATCAAATTCTACAAACGAACACGAGGGCTACTCCCATGAACACGATGCTTCTTAAATTCAAGGCGCACAGCGACCGCTGGCATCAATGCAGTAATGGTCATGACTATCGCGGCCGCACTAATGTCGTTGCGCATCTCACCTCGCTCTACGGCGTGGATGCAGTGATTCGGCACAAAAAATCCATCGTACGCACCCTGAACAAGGCGGAAGGCGTATACGTTACCGAGGCGTGATTCCTAGCCCATACACCGACCTGCCGCTGACTTCAATAACAACACGCTGCAAAGAAAATCCCAAACATGGCCCGTAGATACAATAGCCGTCGTGGATGCGGAACTGCGCGGCATGAATCGAGCATTGAATGTAGTAGTTATCGAAACTCATGAATTGGCCGGGTTGAAAGTTGAGTGTAGCCCCGGTGTGGGGGCAGGAGTTAACATAAGCGAAGACGCTCTCGCCGCGCCGCACCAAAAAAATGTCACGCTCAACTCCCTCTGCGAGTAATATCGCCCCTCTACTGCCGCCGTCGGGAATGGCGTCCAGCTCGCAAAGATATTGCCGGAGCATAGAAAACAATCACCCTTCTTATTCGTTCAACTGTTTGCGGCAGCCATAGTTCAAGCCTGCGTCGGTCTCGGAAACAAGCCGAACACCTGTACGTCGAGCACCAAAGTGTTAGCCGGCGTCATCCCGTCACAATGGTCATCGTCCGATCCGGCATATTCTTGTCCTGGAGCGCGCTGCATGTTAGTTCCCTCATATTTTGGTTAAAGCGACCGACATAATAGAGCATCGCAACCCCATCATGCCGTTAGTTACGATTTCTTTATACGCAATTTTATTCAGGCGCATCATGGCGGATGACACCAGCAAACGAGAATTAGAACCCTGGAAGGTTAAATACAATGAACAAAAGGAAATTCTCAAACAAAAAGACAAGGAGTGGCGCGATTCCGATACCATACTGCGCCGCGGCATCTCACGCCTGACGTTTGCCATCGGCGGCATCGATCCAAAACTGGACAGACTATTGAACGAGTTGCGCGATGCGATTCGTGAAAACGAAACTACCGGCACTGTGGCCGAATTAATCAACGATATTGCCAGCCTCGTAAAACGGCTCGACGATCGCACCAACGCCGATACTGGCAGTAGCGAACCTGGTCATGAACTGGCGATAAAAATCCTTCAAACTTTGGCGTTTCCAGACACGCAACGCAAGCACGTTAAGAAACTCACGCAACGTTTCGAAGTTAATAAAGAGAATGCTGATGACCTGCACGAGGAACTGATGCGGTTACTGCAGGCTTGTTTTACCGCTACACCGGGCAACGCCGCGAGCGGATGGCTGAATCGCTTGGCCACACGACTTTCCAACCAGTCAAGAACACCTGCTGTTCCAATCGCGGTGGATTCGGTTGCAGTGTCCTCGAGCGACCCTGCAGCATCGGCTGCGTCGGCATTGACGGTCGCCAAACAAATACTGATCGATCTGATTCGACGCATTCAGGTGCGCGAAGAAGATGCTTATGCCGTGAAATCACTTACTACCCGCCTAGAACGCGCCGCCGACGAACCCGAGATCGACGCGATCACCACCGAGTTTTCCGAAATCGTAAACGTGACACACCGGGCACGACCCGTTCCGGTGAGCACAGAACCTGGCGTACAAAATGTCAACGTTCCTAGTATTCAGGATGTTTTGATCCAGTTTGTGGACGAATTGGCAATACCGTCTGAGTTTGTCAACGAGTCCAGCCGCATAAAAAACTGCCTGGCCGACAACGCCACCGGATCGGATTTCACCGCCGCGTTCAAATCCATCGTCGATCTTGTCGTCAACATGCGTAAAACTCTGGTGCAAGAAAAGCACGAGCTGGAAGATTTTCTGCGCCAACTCACGCAACGCTTGCAGGAAATGGATCAACACCTAGGCGGTACGCAGTCGCATCAACAAACCTGGGCCGAGCAAGGCCGCAAATTGGAAGCGGCGGTGCAGACCCAAGTGCGCGAAATTAAATCCACGGTGCACGAAGCTTCGGATTTGCAGCATTTAAAAACCAACATCAGCGAACGCCTGGATGTGCTGCAAACGCACTTTATGGCCGATCTTTACAACTTGCTGCCCGCATCGCGCCTGGCCGATGTGAGGTGGATTAAGATCATTAAGGAAAAGCGCGCTACTTTTGCATGCACGCCAGCGGCGGAAGGGATCCGGTTCGGGCCCGA
>JACQEQ010000286.1 GCA_016200445.1 Gammaproteobacteria bacterium
CAGCGATGTCGGTCATCGCTGCCGAGGCGCGAAAGTCGCGGACAAAATCATTCCGCTGACTGCGCTATTGAACAACGGCGATGTGGTGGAGATTCTGACGATCAAGCAAGGTGGCCCGAGCCGCGATTGGCTCAATCCGAATCTTGGATTTATTAAAAGCGCCAAGGCGCGCGACAAAGTGGCGCAGTGGTTCAAACAGCAGAATTACGACGACGATGTGGCGCAGGGCCGTGCGCAGCTGGAAAAAGAATTGCATCGCGTGGGTTTAGGCGAGGTGAATTTCGAGCGCTTGGCGCAGCGTTTCGACTACGGCAAGCCGGATAAATTGTTCGCGGCGGTCGGGCGCGGCGAGGTAAAAGCGTCGCAACTTGCGCATGCGTTGCAGCAAAGCACGCCAGCGGCGGAAGTGACACCGCGCATCGTTGCAGAGCCGCGTCTTGACAAATCGAAATCGAACATTTACATCGAAGGCGAAGGCAATATGCTCACGCATTTCGCTAAGTGTTGTAAGCCGGTGCCGGGTGACGACGTAGTGGGTTACATTACGCGCGGACGCGGTGTAACCGTGCATCGCCGCGATTGTGCTGAGTTCGCGCACTACCGCATAGATGCGCCGGAGCGGGTAGCTAACGTAACGTGGGGCGTGGCGTCGGAGACGACTTATCCGGTCGATGTCAGCATTGTGGCGTCGGACCGGCAAGGGTTGCTGCGTGACATTACTTCAACGTTGGCGAATGAACGCATCAATGTCACGGGCACGCATTCGATTTCGGATTCTCAATCGAACACTGCGTATATTACCTTTACGCTGCAAATGAAGGATGTCACGCAGTTGAGCCGGCTATTGTCGCAAATTGGTCAACTGCCGAGTGTAATCAGCGCCAAGCGAGCATGAGGACCATGACCCCGATCGACGAATTACTGGCAATTATGGCGCGGCTGCGTGATCCCCAATTGGGCTGCCCGTGGGATCGGGAACAGACGTTCGCCACCATCGTCCCGTACACCATCGAAGAAGCGTACGAAGTTGCCGACGCGATCGAGCGCGGCGATATGAGCGAACTGAAAGCGGAATTGGGCGACTTGTTATTTCAAGTGGTGTTTTACGCGCAGATGGCGAACGAGGCGGGGAGTTTTGACTTTAACGCGGTGGTAGCAGGCATCATCGAAAAAATGCTACGCCGTCATCCCCATGTGTTTGCTGATGCCAAAGTGGGGTCTGTGTCTGAGCAGGCGCAGGCGTGGGAGCAGCACAAAGCACAGGAACGGGCTGAAAAAAATCAGCAGGTCGCTCCGGGGTTGTTGGATGACATTCCGCGTGCGCTTCCGGCGATGACGCGCGCGATGAAGTTGCATAAACGCGCGTCGCGCATAGGCTTTGACTGGAAGCACGCTGCGGATGTGTTGCAAAAATTAGATGAAGAAGTCGAAGAGCTGCGCGTTGAGATTGAAAGCGCTGCGCCGCAGGAACGCATCACCGATGAAATCGGCGACCTGCTGTTCGTCACTACCATTTTGGCACGCCACAGCGGCGTTGATCCCGAGTCCGCTTTGCGTCACGCCAATGCAAAATTCGAACGGCGCTTCGGGCGCATGGAAGCTCTCGCCAAGGCGCAGGGACGTGACATTAAAGACTTGAACTTGCAGCAGCAAGACGCGTTATGGGATCAGGTGAAAGCTGAAGAACAGAAGCCCGTAAAAACGGGTATTTAAAGTTATTGCGCCTGCGCCAAATGCGGCAGGAACACCGATAAGGCTTCGCCGAATTGTTGCTTGGCTTCCTGCAATATTTCCGGCACCTGGCCGGGTGTCAGATTTAATGCCGTCCAGGCGCGTTGGTCGATATCGGTGCTGTGACTCAGCGTGCCACCGATGCGGCTGGCCTTCGCCAAGCTATTGGCGAGATAAATGATAGTTGCTTCCAGTTGAAAATTCGGCGCGGCAAACGGATCGTGATGATAGAGCACGGGTTCTGCCAGGCTTTCATGAAGTTGCCAGGCGAGCAGCAGAGAACCGCCAAGTTGCGCATGATCGAATCCGATAAGTTCACGCTCCGCCACTTCGATAAACTGGTGTGATTTGGCCGCATGCACCATGGCGGCGCGTGCGCGTTCCGGCAACTTCATGTACATCACCAAATGACCGACATCGTGCAAGATGCCGCAGACAAACAAGCGTTCGCTATGCAGAACTTTGGCGCGGCTGGCCAGGATGCGCGCAAGGATGGCGCAGTCCAGACTGTGCATCCAGAAGCTGTTCATATTCGCCATATCGATGGGAATTTTGTTAAAGGCTTCGACCGCCGACGTGGCTAAGACCAGGTCGCGCAGTTCGCGGCTGCCGATGATGGTGACCGCACGCGACACCGTGTTGATTTTGGCCGGAAACCCGTAAAACGCACTGTTTGCAACGTGGAGTAAACGCGCAGTCAGGTTGACGTCTTTGGAAATGATCGAGCCGATTTCGGCGGTGGTGTAGTTGTTGCGCTCGATGAGCTCGTTGATTTTTACGCAGACCGAAGGCAGCGAAACCAACGTGGTGGTCTCGGCGACAATGCTTGCCATATCCGTCTGAGTTAGCGGTGGTGGTACCGTAGCAGCCATGGTTTTATCGTCGCAAGTTCCAATGCTCTAGCGTGGATGGTACAACGCAAAACAAAATCCGCGAAAGACGTTTATATTAATGAATGCTCGGCGAGCATAGATAACGTAGCGTCCGTAAGTTGCCGTAACTTGTGAAAATATTTGTCAAATCTGCGACACGGTTGGCGTGCGGACTTCATCGTCGTAAACACGGAAGATACTGCGGCCGATTTGCAGCGCATCGCCGTGTTTTAACGGCGAGTTGCGTATATCGTTGCCGTTGATGCGCGTGCCGTTGGTGCTATTGAGATCTTGCAGCAAGAGGGCACGACTGCCATCGCCGGCGACCACAAGGGCGTGATGCCCGCTCACCAATGGATCGTCGAGCACAATGTCATTGTCGGCGCTGCGTCCAATCGTGACTTGGGTTTTGGTCAGCTCAAATTCGTTGGTCGCAACATCGCCGATGGTCAGGAGGAGTTTAATCATTACGCTTCGAACTCGATGAGTCAGGTGTTTTCATTGTAGTAGCCGTGCGGGGAATGCCCAAGTGCCCACGACTATCGGCACGCGCGCGCACCACCGAATTTAGTATTCCAGAATCGCTTACGCCACCGACTACGTAAACATCATCGCCATGCACTGCCACTGCCGTGGCGCTGCGGCCAATCGGTAGTGCCGTCGTTAGGCGCCACAAACCAACGTGGCCGCCGTGCTCGACCGGGGCGAATTCGACGCTGGTTAAACGGTTGCCGCCACTGTGACCGCCCAACATATAGAGATGCTGGCTCAGCGCAAAAGCGGATGCCATGAAACGCGGTGCGCGCAGGCTGGTTTTTTCCACGTTCCACGCCAACACCTGGCCCCGCTCGCCAATGCGCGTCATTTCGACATCGCCGTAACTCATGCGCTGTGAGCCTTGCACGTGGCCACCGAGTAAATACAGAGCATCGTGCAGCTGCGTGGCCGAATGAATATAGCGATCCACAACCGCATGTTGGGGTTCTAATTGCCATGGCGAAAGAGCGCCTTGAGTTGACACTTGAGCGCGCTCGACCGATTTGAGAAACGTGCCGTTGTAACCGCCAATGGCATACAGAGCATCGTGTAATGCCACCACCTGCAAGCCACGCCGTGGTGTGGTGAGTGGGCTTGCCGGCTGCCATTCACTCAATTGGCCGTTTGGCAAAATATGTGACTTTTCTACACTTGCGACCGGAGTATTGTTATCGCCAAGTTCGCCTTGACCACCGCCTAATACGTAGAGGTCGTTGTGTGCAACCACAGCCGCATGGTAAATGCGGCCACTCGGTAACGGGGTAGTGAACCGCCAGGGTTCTAGCCGGCCGTCAGGCAAAACGTGTGAGACTTCGACTGTGTTGACATAATGGCCGTCGGCATCGACACCGCCCAATGCGTATAAATAATCGCCGGAGGCCGTCGCTGCCAATGCGCGCCGCGCCGTTTGGAGCGGTTGCTGATCTTCCCACTGATAGTTCCAGGACGCATGATTACAGCCGGTCAGTAAGGCTAGACAGATCGCGATGTACGCTGACCGTTGAATCGACGCGCTATCGGCGTGAGCGAGGGAGCAGCGAATCACGAATAAAGCAGGAAGGAAGCGTGCTGCGGCCTACCACGGCTTCGACATTGAAAAATGATGAGTGATACCAAGCACAAAACCCTTTGAAGTAAGATCTGTCGAGCTCAGGTACTTGGTCCATTCCACATGGAACGACGTCGACGGCGTACCGAACAATTCCGCACCCACGCCATACGATAAACCGGTTGCGGTGGTAGTGTAAGACAATTTTCCGTCTGCAAGACTTTCTTCCGTGTAAGTATTGCTTGCACTCGTTAAGCCGACTAAGCCGTACACAGTAATATTCTGCGACGATAACGGCAGGCTGCCGCGCAGGTATGCGCCGTACATCGAGTCATTCACCACGCTCTCTGTAATGCCGTTGGTTGCGGGATCGCTGGTTTTTTTTGCCGACAAACCGGCGCGCGCTTCAATACTTAAATAGGGCGCAAACACCCAGCCGTAGCTGAACATCATATTGTCAAGATCGGCACTGACGTCGCCGGGTGCTATCGAGAATTCGGTGGAGTTTTGATAATAACTGGCACCGAAATAGTGATTGGTAGCGGCAGGGCCAGCAGCAAGTGCGTATGGCCCAACACTCAATCCTGCTAACAGTGCAACGGTGCGCGCGAAGGAGTTCATTGGGGTCCTCATTTTTACCATGCCCGAGAAATAATTTGGCCGGCGCGATGCGACTCGTTAACCGCCAAATCAGACGTTTATGTGTAGCAGCCGAATTTCAACCTCTGCGTCACGTGGCTGAGTGACATGCGGTTATCGACACAATTTCGGACATATTGAGGGGCGGTAAAAAAATACGGCTGCTTCGGTAGTGAAGCAGCCGTTAGGATTTAACTCTGATTGGATTGCGCTGGCTGCTTGCTATAGATTTTAGCGACCAAGACGGTGCACAACACAGTAACTAACAACGAAATCGAACCGATCATTATTTTCAATACTTCTACCATATCCATAGTGTTCCTCCCCGTATGTAAGCCAAAGCGCCAGATCAATCCAGCGCAGCGGAAAAACTAGCACAGCCACGCCGGTACGCCAAGTGCGAGCGTCGCTAATCTTATGACGTAAAAATCCGATGAAGTAACACAACACGTATCGCAGCTGCGCGAGACCTTATGACGGATGTGCCGATGAGCCCACACACGCTTGCTACAGACCCCCTGATCGCTGCAGCCGACGAGGCCGCGAAAACCTTGGTACAGGGCAGTATTAAATTAGTGTCGTTGCCGCATGTGTGCATTCGCGTGAATTTAATGGTCGATGATCCGAACCATACTGCAGCAGAAATCGGCACAGTGATTCAGCAAGATGCGAGCTTGACGGCACGCTTACTTAAAATAGCCAACAGCCCGCTATACGGGTTTCGTTCGCGCGTCGATACCATCTCGCGTGCGGTCACTGTCATCGGCCAGCGTGAATTACGTGACTTGGTTTTCGCGGTATCCGCAGTGCGCACCTTCGCACAAATACCGGTGGACCTGGCCAACATGGCAAGCTTTTGGCGGCACAGCATCTTTACCGGCATCGTCGCGAAATTGCTTGCGCAGGAGTGCGGCGTATTACATACCGAGCGCTTGTTCGTGGCCGGGTTGTTACATGACCTGGGAAAATTATTGATCTTTCACAAACTGCCCGAGCAAGCGCAAAAAGCCTTACGTCGCAGCATTGCGATGGATGAACCGCTATATCAAGCAGAGCGAACTTTGGTTGGTTTCGACCATGGCGCCGTAGGTGGTGCGCTGGCTTTGCTGTGGGAACTGCCGTCGGCGTTACACGCAGCCATCCGATTTCACCATGAACCCGATGCCGCCCCCGATTGTCTGGAGGCCGCCCTGGTTCACCTTGCCAACACTATCTCGCATATCGCCGAGGCGCCGGATCAACGCGAAGCACTGCTAGCGCGGTCATCGCAACCGGCGTGGAAAATGTCTAGACTCGACGCCGAGATTATCGACCCGGTAATTGCAAAAGCGCATCCGCTGTTGTTCGAAGGTTTGGCTTTGATCATGCCTAACGAATAGCGTGTTCAATGCGCACAAATGAAAACGGCCGGTGGAATATAAATCCACCGGCCGTTGTTCTTAAATGTCGAGCTTGCAGGCCGGGCGCACCCGGCCAAAACTCATTTATTCAACATTCACTTCGACTGCCATACCTTTGGAGTAATGCGCTTCAATCGAACCGTCTTTTTCGGTTTCGACCATGTTGCAGATAAACGCATAACGGCCGGGTTTGAGTTTCACCACCTTCTTTTCGTGCTTGCCCGGTTCCAGGCCTTCGGTTTCGTCGACGATGGTGGCCCACGGCATGGCTTTCTCATCGATAGCGCCATTCTTATCAACCGGCAGGCGCAGCACCGGATCTTTGGTGTTCAGCATCATGAGCACCATTTCGTGGACTTCCTTGCCTTTATTGCGAACGGTAAATTCCACTTCGCCGGCGGGAATTTTTTCCGCGCTTGCGGTGATATTCCATTCGCGGATTTCTACGTCCAGTTTGGTTTTCTTTGCGGCCCACGCGGGTGCGGCCGAAGCCACGGCAGTGGCGATAAAAGCAGTAGCGATGATGGTGCGTACGTGTTTCATTTGTATATTCCCCTGATTGTTTAACAAGCCGGATTCCCACGAGGATCCGGCAGATTCCCAAACCGCGAATCAGGAGCCGTTTCAGTTGAAGCGGAGCCGGATCCTTGGCTTGGAGGTGATCGAACCAACATCACGGAGGCAAAACGGTAGAGCCGCCACCGAACGTTGCAACAGACCTTAGGTTTGCAACGTCTCAGAATTTTGAGTGG
>JACQEQ010000297.1 GCA_016200445.1 Gammaproteobacteria bacterium
CCGACGAAGAGAAAGCCAAAGCGCGCAAGATTGCATTTCTCGCATCACGCACCAACACCATGTTGTCCATCCCAATGTTGATGTTCATGGGCAGCGCCTCGCACGGTTTACCGTTCTAGTCAGCGCTGCGATCACCCGGCCAATCGCGGCCGGGTGATTCTTGTTCAAGATTTCCCGCGTTGTTGTTGACCGACCGGAAGGCCGCCAGTACCATACGCATCCTCTACATTCCCCGGTAGCTCAGTCGGTAGAGCAGGTGACTGTTAATCACCTGGTCGGCGGTTCGAGTCCGTCCCGGGGAGCCATATATAGTCAGTAAAAATTCAGGGCTGCAGCGATGCAGCCCTGTTTCATTATTGCGATCGAATTCGCAAAATTATTCCAACGATACGCGGCTTTAGCGTGTCCACAACACACACGTTAAGCCCGCCATAATTGCCGTGTCGTAACATCTGCGCCATCCAATCACGGAGAGATTGACGATGGAAAAAATTGAACGCAAAGATCTATGGCTCGAAGTGGAAAGAATAGCATCGGACTGGAGCGAATCGCTCGGCACCAACCACCTAGCCCTGCCGCTCGAACGTCTGCGCCCGCTTTGGAATAGCAACCATCGGCTGATGGCGAACGATCATCTAAAACTCGAAACGCTCATGCGCGAGAACATGCTTTTAAAATTCGAACTGGCGCAAATTAAACGCCAGCTTGAACGCGTTTCAGGCGAAACAACCAGCACATCAAGTAGCGATCGTAGACAAGCCGAACGCCGTACACGCGACTATTTATATGAGTAAGCGAACTCATTAGCGTTGCAGTGCATAGCAGGCTGCTTTGTCGTTAAGGTTGCGTGGATACGTGCGGCGGCACAAAATCTAGACTATTATTCATTGGGATATTTATACCACGCGAATATCTGACGGCTCGACACACAATGGAGAAAGCCTATGTTAAGGAAACTCACCGCCGCAACATGCCTTGCACTTACGTTCCTCACGGCTTGCGTGCCGCCGGCACAAGAACCCGCGACACCGGCTCGACACACCCGCTTCGGGATGCGAACAAATAACCGTCGGCACCATCACCGATGACGGCGATCATCTCACGGTCAACGCCAAGCTTGCCTCCGCACCAATTCCCAGCGCTCCAACCATCTGTACTACGGTGGTTCATAGCGGCGCTTTCGCATTCCTAACCATTGCGAAAATTGTTAAGCCCGTGACCTTAGTATCCTACGGTGATGTGCATTTTGATGTTGTGGCCAAAGGTACATTTGACGGTAGCCCGCAAAATCGATTTTTTGTGCTTCAGTCGGACACGGAACTGGCCGCCGCCCTTGCAGAATTTACGGTCAGGAGCAATCAACCGATAACTGCCGGTTTTACTTCTCAAACATTGCTCGGCGTATTCGTCGCGCATCCCTCCCCGTGTGATGAAACCACCGTGACATCGATTACGCAGGATACTGTGAGCATGACTGTAAATGTGAATCATGTTTCACACCCCGATGCTATTTGCATCACCTCGATCGTTTCAGGAAGCTTTGAATTCGTAACAATCCCAAAAACATCAAAACCTGTCTCCTTTAATATAACCAAGGTCGCGGCCAACACGGACGGCCCTATTCAATTTAACAAAGTATCCGCCGGCTACTATCAAGGCACACTGCAAGAACCGTTGCTGGTGATTCAGTCGGCCACCGGGCTGCGCACTAGCCTCGCCGGGATCACACTCTTGAGCGATACACCGATCGCTGATTTTTCTACCCAAACTTTAATCGGCGTATTCATCAACACCGAGGCGTCCGGCTGCAACACCGTTGCGGTGTCGACAATTAACCAAGACGCCAATCATATGACTGTAACTGCCATGGTTAACCCTGCGCTCAATCCTTCGGACCCGATGACCTGCACGGTTGTGACGCACAGCGGCGTCTACGTTTTTGTGACCATTGCGAAAACCGCGCAGCCTGTGACCTTAGTGCTCGGCAGCGATGTGCATTTTGAAGCGGCGGCCCATGGCGCATATCTGGGAACTCCGCAACAGCAGCAGCTTGTGATTCAGTCGGATGCCGGCCTCGCTGCTGCACTCACGGGCGTCACGCAAATGAACAACGAATCTATCCGTGTAAATGTAGATTTTTCTACCCAGACCTTGCTTGGTATATTCGTTACCCATGCCGTTGGGTGTGATGGCGGAACTTACATTGCCAAAATCACCGACACAGGCGTCGGTCTTATTGTCAACGCCAACCACATTACCTATGGAACTGTGCCCTGCCCCACCGTGTTTTATAACGGTACCTATGCCTTTGTCGCCCTATCTAAAACAACCAAACCGGCGACCTTTATCGTCACTGAAACCGGTATTACGCACTAACTGTTACAGTCGAATTCTTAGCCAAGACTTAATTCGCGACGCGGGCGAAAAATTTTTCGCCCGCGCACCTGCTCTGTGTGTGAACAACCGTAGCGTATCCATCGTTTACCTAAAAACGCGCCATAATTCTCAGCGACATATGCCCGTTTGAAATAAACTTCGACGCGCATGTTATACAACGGGCACGGATAATTTTGCGGTCCGCTGGTATTAAGCTGTTAGGTTGTTGCAGCTTGTAAATACGTTTAATCTGGGGCATCACGTCATAAATTGAAGCCTATGCATAAACTTAAAAGCGCAATACTGCTTTTTCTGTCAGGATTTATTGCACCCACAAGCGCCGGTGCTTCGATTGAGACGGCGACGTTAACGAACCACTTCATCGCTTCGGCTGAATACCGGCCCGGGCAATCAAGTAAGCCGGCGGTATTGGTTATTCATGGCTTTTTATCGACGCGTAATTTTCTCACAGTATTGAATTTAACTACCGCGCTCGCCGATAGCGGTTACACCGTGCTAGCCCCGAATTTAAGTCTTGGTGTCAACATGCGCGATGTAAGCCTTGCCTGCGAGGCTATACATATGCACACCCTTGCCGATGACCTCGCCGAAATTAACTTCTGGGTGGAATGGCTGGTTAGCCACGGCCATAAAACGATCGTGCTCCTGGGTCACAGCGTGGGAAGTTTGCATGGTCTGCTGTATACACTGGAATTTAAGAATCCCGCCGTAAAGAAACTGATCGCCACGAGCTTGGTGGATATGGAAAGCGTCATCAGCGTTGCGGTGTCGCAAGCGCAGATCAAAAAGGCACAAGCGCTATTGAAACGAAATGACAACACGCTCGCCTCCTATCAACTGTCCTACTGTAAAAAATATGTCGCACCGCCTAAAGCGTTTTTGTCGTATGCGTCGTGGACCGGGCAGAGCGTCCTTCATGCACTCGCAAAAACATCTGTACCGGTTGAAGTTATTCTCGGCGGTAGCGATTCGCGGATCGGCGCGGCTTGGCCTAAACAGCTGCGCAATGCAGGCGTCAACCTGCATGTTATCCCGGGCGCGAATCACTTTTTTAGCAACGAACATGAATTCGATTTACTCGACAGCGTCATGGTTGCATTGCGATCCGTACACTAACCTGGAAATGTCAGTTGACTGCATGCACGCGCGCGTGGTGCGCTCAATAAGAGTGAAGCTCGAATGAATAACGATGGACAGCTTCTTGAATACACGCCCCGCCGCCCTGTCGCGGTCCACTGCTGTTGCCGGGTTTAAAATGAGATCGAAACTCGCGAACATGCTGCCTTTGTCGATCACAGCCTATGGGTTGCTGTTCATCCTACTGGGTTTGTTACTCTTCGGCGGATTTAGTTTACTTACCGTCAGCGAGCTGTACACGCTGCACGTCGAAACTAAACAACGCAACCTGCATCTGGCGCAGGAAGAACTGCAAGACACCGTGTTACATGTGCTTGCTGAAGGCGAAAAACTGGCAATGCAATTTGCCGAATGGGACGAGAGCCTTCAGCAATTCAGCAACTCCAACTATTACGCCTATTGGCGCGAGAATCGCGTACCGTACGCGAGCTTTGCACCGCATGATCTCGCGGGCGTCGAGCTTTACAATCAAGCAGGCGTGGCGCTTGCAAGGCCGCAAGACAACGACATGCCGGCGAAACTCAGCTTGCCGATTACAAAAACCACCCTGGTCAGGCACCGCGATAGCGACAATTTGTATTTCACCGCACCGGTCGCTTACGACAAACAACGCAACGACATTGTCGGCTACGTGGTAGTCAAGATCGATCTGAAAAAAACTCTGACCGAAAAACAACGGTTTCGATTCGCCGATAAAAACACGATCGCGACCGATCTGCAGGACGGTCAAACGATCGCTGCGCCCGGCATCGTGCAGCATATACACGTCGCCGATGTTCCGAATGCCGGATTCGATCAACTGCAAGATTTAATGTTATCGACCTTGCAGCGATTTGCCGTCATTGGTTTTTCGCTGGCCGCGCTGCTGCTGTATTTGCTGGTACATATATTTGGCCTGCCTTCGCGCCGCCTGTCGCGTCATATCGATGCATTGCGTCACGGTGACCGGACCTTATTGCAAGACACTCGCATGCACAAACTCTCGGTGGCTGAATTCGAAAAGGTGCGCCTGTCGCTTAATGAATATCAAACGCAGCTCGACCATCGCGACGCAGAAATAAGAGAAAGCGAAATGCGAATGCGCGCCGTGCTGGATAATGTAATTGAAGGCATCATCACCTTAAACGAACAGGGCGTGATCGAATCATGCAACCCGGCCGCCGGCCGCATCTTCGCTCTTCCGGAGCACGACATTATCGGGCGCAGCATCACCAGTCTAATTGCCGATGCGGCGCAACCCGCTTACCGTTCCTATCGCAACGAATGTTTTAAAATCCCGTTACGTCAACGACACGGCAACGAGGCGTGCGAATTAACCGGTAAGCGCGGCGACCAATCGGAATTTCCCCTTGAAATCTCGTTATCTCGAATGCAACTGGCGCAACGGCAGCTCAGCATCGTTGTGGCACGCGACGTAACCGAGCGCAAGCGTTCGCATGACCGGCTGGTTTATCTTGCGAACTTCGACGAACTCACCGGTCTACCCAACCGGACCCTATTCCGCGATCGCCTGAAGCAGGCGATCGCCCATGCAAAACGCGAAGAACGCTTGGTCGCGGTTATTTATTTCGACCTCGACCATTTCAAAAAAATAAATGACACCTTGGGGCACCATGCCGGCGACCAACTGTTGCTGGACGCAAGTAAGCGCTTGCGCGACACCATCCGTGAATTCGACACCGTCGCCCGCTTGGGCGGCGACGAGTTCGTGGTTGTGCTGGGCAGTGTTCGCCACGTTGAACAAGTAACTGAAATTGCCACCAAGCTGCTACAAGCACTCGAAATGCCGTTTGCACTCGAAGGCCAGGAAGCCTTTGTCGCCGCCAGCGCGGGCATCGCCATCTATCCGCTCGATGACACGGATATCGACAATTTAGTTAAAAATGCCGACACCGCGATGTTTCGAGCCAAAGAACAAGGGGGTAACAGTTATCAGTATTTCAAAGCGGAAATGAATGCTAAAGCAATCCACCGGTTAAAAATGGAAAGTGCATTACGCTATGGCTTAGAAAGAAATGAATTCGAGTTGCTCTACCAACCGCGCGTCAATTTACACAGCGGTGCCATTCTTAGCATGGAAGCCCTGTTGCGTTGGAACTCGCAGCAATTCGGCAACATCTCTCCGGTGCAATTTATTCCATTACTCGAAGAGACCGGCTTGATCGTTCCGGTCGGTGATTGGGTACTCAAGACCGCATGCGAGCAAACCCGGCGCTGGCATAAGGCGGGTTACGGCCTACGGGTATCGGTAAATTTATCGGTACGGCAATTCCGGCAAAAAGATCTGGTAAAACGGTTTCGGTCCATCCTGCACGCTGCGGATTTCGATCCACAGTACCTGGAGCTGGAAATTACCGAAGGGTTACTGGTCGAAAACATGGACGCGGCCGTTACCATATTGCAGAACTTGCACGACGTGGGCGTACGCATCTCGATCGACGATTTTGGTATCGGCTACTCCTCGCTGAGCTATCTCAAACGACTGCCCATCGACACGATAAAAATCGACCGTTCCTTCGTGGCCGATATTACCGACAACCCGGAAGATGCCGTGATCACCGCAGCGATTGTGGCCCTGGCGCGTAGCTTGCGCTTAGACGTCACCGCCGAAGGCATCGAAACCAAAGCGCAACTTGACTATTTAACTTTGCTGGGTTGTGACGAAGCACAAGGCTTTTATTTCAGCACCCCGCTGCCGGCGCAAGAATTCGAACACCACATCGCACAACGGCATATAGTGAGCAAATCGGCGCCTGCATAAACGGCACACAAGTATCTTGAGGAGCGACTTCCTTGGAAGGCATTAGCGACATTAAAATTACCGGCATCGATGAAAAACGGCCTCCCAAAATACGCAAGGAGCCGTACATCGATCTCGTGTTCAAGCTCTCGCATAAAGCGCCGCCGGATTGGTGCAAAGACTTCAATGACAGTCTGTCGAAAAACGCCTACGCGCCGAAGATCAATCTCGACGACGGCCTTTACATCCAGACGTGGGTGCGATCCACCGACGAAATCGCCGGGCTGTTGCAACTACTCAAAAAAAGCGTCGTCGATTGCACCGAACATTACATTGAAAAAGTACAACGCGCCGCGCAAACGGCCGATAGTGCAAATAGCCTGTTGAAGGACGGCGGCGGCGAACAAGGACGACTCAATGCAGTTATCGCCGGATTGGATTTCAAATCTTAGTGCCCGTTGTAGCCTATTACACCGCTCGCACCTGTGGCGCACGACGTGGAGAGTCATGTATTACGACTCAGCGGCTGCTTGATGAACTCCACAGTTAATCCTGTTTTTTCAATCGCTCGCGTTCTGCATGCAGAACGCGAGCCGCAAGCGTGCTCGAAGGTAAACGCACTCCGCATCGCCGCGCACTATTGCCTCCGATTCACTCCAAGCTAAGCACAAAGGCGTACTAGAAATTTACATATGACGACAGAATCTCCGAAAAAATCCAACTCCATTGAAGGCGTTCAATATCTGCGCGGCGTGGCAGCGTTAATGGTGGTGTTTTTTCATTCGCGCTCTTACTTTACCGACCTCGCTGTTTGGACCGGCGTCGGCGCGCGGGGTGTAGACATATTTTTTGTGATCAGCGGTTTCATCATGGCGCATTCCACGCGTCACATTGACCACGCGTCATCGATTGCACGCGAGAGCCTCGCATTTCTGACCAAGCGCATCATAAGAGTTGTGCCCTTGTATTGGGTCGCATTGTTGTGGACGTCGGGTCCGTATTGGATCGATTGGCTGCCGGCGGCGACTTCTCCGCTGGACATCTATCAAAATCATCGCCTCGAATTGACATCCCTCATTAAAGATTTCTTCTTTATCCCGCACGTCAGTCTCGACCCAGATGAAGACGGCGAGGCATACCCCATCGTGATTCAAGGCTGGACTCTAAATTACGAAATGTTTTTCTATGCCCTGTTCGCGCTATCCATGTTCTTCCGTAAATACCGGTTAATTGCGGCTTCTCTGGTTCTCATTACTTTGGTTTTGAGTGGCAGGATGTACAGGTTCAGTGATGTTCCCACCCTGTTTTACACCTCCAAAATATTGATCGAGTTTGTGTTTGGCATGATGGTATTCCATGTCTACACGAAAACGCAGCACGTGGCATTCGACCGCAAGACACTGCTGGTGCTAGGAGTTATCGGCTTCGTATTATTGAACAGCGGGTCAGTTGTTAACGACAAATTTGTCCTCGCCCCTGCGGCGGCAATTATTACCTTGGTTTTTATTCACGCGTTTCGTGATGCGCATTTTCGCTCGCTGAAAATACTCGGCGATGCATCCTACTCGATTTATCTTTTTCATCCGGCAGTATTCGAATTCGTCCGGTGGTTCATTCGTTATATCGGACTGGCTAAAGAGGGATATTTGAACATCGTAACGATTGTCATCATGCAGGTCGTCCCCGCCGTTATTATTGGTATCGTCATTTATTATGTAATCGAAAAACCGATGTTAAACGCTCTCCGGACTTTACTTGAGCGTGCGCGCTCGACGCCCGCACCGACAACCACCGAACCTCGACAATCTTGATTCTTTAACTACCCTGCAATGCCCGCAACGAGACGAATGAATATCACGCAACATATTTATAAAAAAAGACAATACAGGACGCCTTTTACCGTAGATGAAAATACAATTTGAAACCGCGCTGCGGGACTGAGAATCCTTTCTCGCACGCACCGATCCATTGCTGCGAAAACTGATCCGCATTCACGGCCCGTGCGGCCTTGCACCAAACTGGCGGCGCTCGCCCTACGAAGCGCTGGTACGAGCCATCATCCACCAGCAACTCAACGGCAAGGCGGCGGCGACCATCATGGGCCGCTTCATTGAGCTGTTTCCAGGTACGCGGTTTCCCGATCCGGGTCTGGTATTGACAAAAACCGGCGAGCAGCTAAGGTCGGCCGGATTATCGCGGCAAAAACTCGGCTATATCCGCGACGTCGCCGCCAAAGCGCAAGCAGGCATGATACCCACCCATCGCCGCGGTTTGCCACGCCGGACCGATGATGAGCTCATCGCAGCCTTCACGTTGGCCAAAGGTGTGGGCCGCTGGTCGGTGGAGATGATGCTGATTTTTTCGCTGGGCCGGTTGGACGTTTTGCCGGTAGATGACTACGGTGTAAGAGCCGGGTACAGCAAGGCCAAGCAACTGGACACGATGATCGCGCCGAAAGCACTTGCGCTTATTGGTCAACGTTGGGCGCCGTATCGCTCCATCGCGGCGTGGTATCTGTGGCGTGCAACCGAAGCTTGATGCGGGTTGCCATTCTAACCGTCGCGTCGTTCCAATTACCACTTCATCCAGAGGACATCAACATGACTCGGTTGCGCTATTTAATTGCTTTGCTGATCCTCAGGCTTGCGGTTAGCGCCGATGCAGCGGAAGTCCCGCACGATGCTGCGCTCGAAAAACTCCAGGCGAAAATAGTTTCGCGGTTTTATCAAACCACCTACGGGGCCAAGGCGCGCTGCCCGGCAGACTATGCCGCGCAATTCGAAGCAACACTGTCGCGGTTTCGCGACGCCTACCCGGAACTGATGCAGAAAATCGATCAGTCCCCGTATCTCGATGCTGCGAAGCAGCACTACAAACAGGACGAAGAAGCGGCGAAATCAGAGCCGCAAGACAAGCTGATCCAAGAGTGCCTGTCCGTCCAAGAGTTTCTTGGTGTTCTCATGGATACCCCAAGCGGAAAAACCGCCGTGCAATCCGCATTCAACGAACTCACTACCTTAAAGCCATCGCCAGACATTAATGAACCTGCCCCACCCCAACTTTGGTCAGATCACAAACAGTTGAGCATGTCGGTTCACGCTTGCGGTTTAAAGGGATACGGCGCGTTACTCGCACTCGGCTTCTCGTCCGTCGTCCAAAACGGTGACTATTCCTACGGCAACTTTCTTGCGAACCGCGCCGCAGTGAAATGCGTTGCGAACGACAAGGGGTCGTTTGTTTACGTCGCCATCGCGGGACAACATAAAGACATTGTCGAGAAACTCAGAAACGAAGTGATGCGAAAAATGCAGTGACAGTATTTTACACACTGCACCAGTAGCGATTTAAGCCGGGCTGATAAACCCAGCATTCGTGACATCATCACGCACATCGCTGGGTTTCATGCTTCAACCCAGCCTACCGGGCTATGAACAACCAGAACATGACCTACACTATCGTCAACAAACGCGGCCAACTATGATCACGTATTTCAACCAGGACTAATTGCGATGGCAAAGCGCTTTTTCACTCAAGCCAGTTTCGATTTTCTCGCGAGCCTCGACGCGCACAACAATCGCGATTGGTTCGAGCAACACAAACAAGCCTATGAAGACGCGGTGCGCACTCCGGCGTTGGATTTCATCGCGGCGATGGCCGACGACATTCACTGCATTTCTCCCCACTTTCTGGCCATGCCGAAGAAAGCCGGGGGATCGTTAATGCGCGTGTATCGCGATGTGCGTTTTGGTAAAGACAAGCGCCCTTTCAAAACCAACATCGGCATTCATTTTCGCCACGTGCGCGGTAAAGACGTGCACGCTCCGGGTTTCTACGTGCATCTCGACCCGAATGAATGCATGCTGGGTGCGGGCATCTGGCATCCGGATGCCCCGGCGCTGAATCGCATTCGTGAAGCGATTGCAGAAAATGGCGCGTCTTGGCACAAAGCCAGCCGCGATAAAAAATTTTCCAAGGTGTTCACACCCGCTGGCGATTCGCTGGCTAACGCGCCACGCGGTTACGCCAAGGATCACGCACAGCTCGAAGACCTGAAGCGCAAAGACTTTATTGCCATCACCCAATTCAGCCGCACGCTCGCCACCAGCGCGCGCTTCCAGCCGCACGTGGCCGCCTCCTTCCGCGCTGCGGTGCCGTATATGAAGTTTCTTTGCAAGGCGTTGGAATTGCCGTTCTAACCCATGCTCAGTCGGCGCGTGCGCATTTCGTCGGTTTATTATTTAGCCAGCGCCAGAAGCTCGTCCACCGACCATTGATCGTAGGCGTGTCTTCCATAGTGACTTGCAACGATCTTCCCCTGCGCGTTGATGAGGAAGTCTGCGGGCCGCCCCAACACCCCGCCTTCAGGGTCCACGTTTGGTTTGTCTTTGGCGGTACTGCCACGCACGATCGCTGGCCATGCTCGCACGTCCAGAATGGCGAAAATCGAAGTGCCTACACCGTATTGCGCATACAGCTTTTTTTCGGGATCGCCGATGACATCAAACGGGAAATTGCCTTGATACTGCAGCAGTGATTCTTTGGGCGAGTGAAATACGACGACCTCGTGTATTCCCGCCGACTCTAGTTCTGCGTTTCGTTGCACGAAGGATTGGAGATGTAAGTTACATATCGGGCAACCGGCAAATCTACGAAATTGCAGATGAATCCATTTGGATTTTGCACTCGGCAGGGTGACTTCGACGCCGTGTATGTTCGTGAGCGTCGTCTGTGGCACAAGGTCGCCGGCTTTAAATTTCTCCGCCGGTGCCGCCGCGATCCAAGCGACGAATAAAGCACCAATAACGACTCCCACTGCGATCAGTAGTTTGTTTTTCAATTTCATGGCTCCGTTATCCCATTGTAGAGAAAATTGATTTCGAACTTCCGTGACCCTAACTTATATGAATGGCGTGTTATTGCTCGCCGCGTGATTCCGCAACCGACTCATCCACCGGCACCGGTTGGGGCGTCAGCATCTTCGCCGCGAGCACCACACTGATGGCACACACGGCTGGTAACACATTTTCCAGAACCTGCGCCGTAGCGCTGATCCATTGCGCGACCATTGCTTCGCTGACCGCCATCTCGCCCGCCACATAGCCCAACAACGCGCCGCCGAATGTGATCACGAGCGGGAAACGTCCCATCAATTTGAGGATGACGGTGCTGCCGTAAATAATCATCGGCATGCTGATGACCAGGCCCAAAATCAACAGCGCCAGGTCGCCTTTAGCGGCCGCTGCGACGCCGATGACGTTATCCAAACTCATCACCAGATCGGCAATGACGATGGTCTTAATCGCCGCCCACAGATCGGCATTGTCATGCTCTTTACCATCGTCCTGACCCTCGGGCAGCAACAGCTTCACCGCGATCCACAACAGCAGCAAGGCGCCGATCAACTTGATATAGGCTTGATTGAGCAAGGCGGCGGCGAAACCGGTGAGCACCACGCGCAGCAGGATCGCGCCCAAGGAGCCTAGGAAAATTGCGCGCTGTTGCTGGCGTGGGGGCAGATCGCGACAGGCCAGCGCGATGACCACGGCATTGTCGCCCGACAACACGATGTTGATGCCGATAATTTCCAGCAAACCAATCCAGGTATGGGAATCTGCCAACCAATCCAACATAGTCTCCACCCGCTTGTGGTGCGCACCGCGTGACAACGCGACTGTGATGGCAAAGTATAGGAGGAATCGCTACGCTCTTGTTTAAAATTGCGGCGCTCACCTGAAGCCGCATCTGAAAACGGAAGACCAGGAGCGCGACAGCGTTTAAATACGCGTGCATGATTGTTCTGACGGAGGGTAACGTGGAATCATAACGATGACCGACTTAAGTTTTACTCAGTTTATTCGCACGTCAGAACCCATAGACTACCGTTTTCAACCACCATCGGAGAGGGCATTACTCATGGCGACTTATGAATGCAAAATTTGCGGGATGGAAGTGAACGCGTCCTGCGCGAAGTGCGATGCGCCGTTGGTCAACGGCACGTTAAAATTGGACAATGGCACCAACGTACAAATCTCGCAGTGCCCCAACGGCCACGGCAAAATCAAATCACCGATGTGCTGCGGCCAGGACATGTCGTGCACCACCCAGTGAGCATCGTGCCGATTAATAAGACGTCGCCGCAGGAATAAACCCCGGGCCAAAGTGGAACTGTTGCTAACATGCAGCAACAGCGCCTTCCTGGCCCGGTTTTTCCGCACTTCATATGCAACCCCAAGCTGATCCGTTTATTGTTCCGGTCTGTCACGAAGAAATAGAAATTCTGTTTCACGATCAGTCGCTGCTGTTGATTAGCAAGCCAACGCGGTTGTTGACTATTTCCGGTAAACATCCGCTCAATATTGATTCAGCGCATTTCCGCCTGGTTAAAGACTTTCCCGCCGCAACGATGATTCATCGCCTTGACTTTGGCACCTCTGGCATTCTGGCAGTCGCGTTGAGCAAGCCGGTGAATGCGCACATCGGCAAACAATTTAGCGCACGGCAGGTCGTTAAAACCTACACCGCCCTGTTGCATGGCCATCTTGTGGATGATGTTGGCTGTATCGAGTTACCCATCGCCAACGACCAACCCAATTTTCCGTTGCAGAAAATATGTCATGACACGGGCAAAAGCGCATCGACCCACTATGAAGTCATCGAGCGATTGAATCATCCTGCTACGACACGCGTGATGTTCAAGCCCCTATCGGGACGCACCCATCAATTGCGCATTCACAGCCGCGCGATCGGTCATCCCATTTTGGGTTGTGACCTGTATGCCACGGACGAGGCATTCTTCATGGCCAATCGTCTGATGCTCCATGCAACCACACTTGAATTTGACCATCCGGTGACGGGAGAGCGGATCAAAGGATTTAGCCCGTGTCCGTTTTAGGGGGCGATGGGGTCGGATATTAGTTTACGTTGCAGTGGCCGCAGCGAGTTAAATCGTGTCTGTTTCCATTTAACTCGTAGGCCGCTGGACGGTGGAGATGATGTTGATGTTTTTGGTGGGTCGGTTGGACGTTCCGCTAATTGACGACTACGGTGTAAGAGCTGGGTACAGCAAGGCCAATAAACTGGTCACGATGATTGCGCCGAAAGAACTTTAACCTTATAGGTCAACGTTGGGCTCCATACCGGTCCATCGCAGCTTGGTGCCTGTGGTATGCAACCGAATATTGATTCTGGATATGGCCAACTGCAGGGAAATCGGAAGCGTTCGATTTTTCCTCACAGTGCGACTGAATGTGTAACTTGATATTGATACAAAAAATGAAAGGCACGGACCAATGAGTAACATTTCGAAATTCTACAGCTCGGTGCAAACGTGACCAAACCTCCCGAACTACGAGAAATTCCAGAACTTCCTGACGAAATTATTCAGGCCGGGCTAAACGGTGAGCTTGTACTCTTCGTCGGGTCAGGCGTATCAATGTTGTTGGGGTTACCGTCATGGGGTGAGCTAGCGAGGAAGGTTTTGCTATCACTTCAAGAGAAGAGATT
>JACQEQ010000309.1 GCA_016200445.1 Gammaproteobacteria bacterium
ATCAATACTAAGGCGGCCATATGGCCGCCTTAGTATTGATGCAAGAAAGAGTATGAACTTACGTTTTGTAAAATCCGCGATACCAATCCACGAAGCGTTGGATTCCCGACTCGATGGTTGTTGCGGGTTTGTACCCAACGTCCCTTTCCAGCGCCTCGATGTCGGCGTAGGTGGCAGGCACGTCGCCGGGTTGTAACGGTAAGAAGTTGTACTGCGCTTTTTTCCCTAAGCAGTTCTCCAGTGTTTCGATGTACTTCATCAATTCCACCGGTTGGTTATTGCCGATGTTGTACAGGCGATAGGGCGCGTTGCTGGTGGCGGAATCTGGCTCGTCGCTCGACCAGGCGGGATTCGGTTTAGCGACGTTGTCCAAGGTGCGAATCACGCCTTCCACGATGTCGTCGATGTAGGTGAAGTCGCGTTTGTGTTTGCCGTGGTTGAACACGTCGATGGGCTTGCCGGCGAGGATGTTCTTGGTGAACATGAAAAGCGCCATGTCTGGACGACCCCACGGGCCGTACACGGTGAAGAAGCGCAGGCCGGTGGTCGGCAAGCGGTACAAGTGTGCATAAGTGTGCGCCATCAACTCATTAGCTTTCTTGGTGGCTGCATACAGGCTCACCGGGTGATCCACATTGTGATGCACCGAAAACGGCATGTGCGTATTGGAGCCGTAGACCGAGCTGCTGGACGCGTACACCAGATGCTCCACGCCGTTGTGACGGCAGCCTTCCAGAATATTAGTAAAGCCCAAGATGTTGCTTTCGATGTAAGCATGCGGATTTTGCAGCGAATAACGCACGCCGGCTTGTGCCGCGAGATTGACCACTTTGTGCGGCTTGTGTTTGTTGAAGGTCGCTTCCATCGCGGCGCGATCTTCGATGTTGATACGCACGTCGGTGAAGTTTTTGTGATCTTTCACGCGTGCCAGCCGCGCTTGTTTGAGCGTGACGTCGTAGTAGTCGTTGAGGTTGTCGATACCGATCACTTCGTCGCCGCGCGCCAGCAACCGGAGAGCCAGGGTGTTACCAATAAACCCGGCGGTGCCGGTGACTAGGATTTTCATTTAAGCCTCTATGCAGATTGGAACTTGTTTTTGAGATGTCATTGTAAGCAGCGCAAACGAAGTATCCCTTCCCCCTGCAAGGGGGGAGGTTAGGATGGGGGTGTGTTGAACGGTGCCGGCAGTGTATTTCAGAGCACCTCCATCCCCACCTTCCCCCTTGCAGGGGGAAGGAGTACGTCGTGTCGAGGGGCAGGTTCTATGCAATTTTACGTGCCATTAGTTACGAAGCAGGTTCGCCCGTCAATTAGCTTTACAGCCGCCCGTCCACCTTGTCTTTCGGCAGCAGCGACTTCACGTCGTACAACACGCTTTGCGGTTTGCCCAGCGCGCGGATTTTGTCGACACCCATGGACTTGAACTGGTGATGCGACACGGCCAGGATTACGGCGTCGTATTTGCCGTTTTCCAGTGTGCTAATCGGCGTGATGCCGTATTCGTGTTTGGCTTCTTCTGCGTCGATCCACGGGTCGTACACGTCCACCTTGGCGCCGTAGTTCTGGAATTCCTTGATCATGTCAATCACGCGCGTGTTGCGCAGGTCGGGACAATTTTCTTTGAAGGTGAGACCCAGCATCAGCACTTTGGAATCGGCGACGTGCATGCGTTTCTTGAGCATCAGCTTGATCACCGATTCGGTGACGTAGGCGCCCATGTTGTCATTAATGCGGCGACCGGCGAGGATGACCTCGGGGTGATAGCCGATCTCTTGCGCTTTGTGCGTCAGGTAGTAGGGATCGACACCGATGCAATGCCCGCCGACCAGGCCGGGACGAAACGGCAAGAAATTCCATTTGGTGCCGGCGGCTTCCAGCACGTCCAGCGTGTCGATGCCGAGGCGATGAAAAATCAGCGCCAGTTCGTTGATCAGCGCGATGTTCACGTCGCGCTGCGTGTTCTCGATGACTTTCGCGGCTTCGGCAACTTTGATGCTGCTTGCCTTGTAGGTACCTGCGGTGATGATCTTGCGATACACGCTGTCGACATAATCGGCCGCTTGCGGTGTGGAGCCGGAGGTGACTTTTAAAATCGACGACACGCGGTGTTCTTTGTCGCCCGGATTAATACGTTCGGGACTATAGCCGCAGAAGAAGTCGACGTTGAATTTCAAGCCCGACAATTTCTCCATGATCGGCACGCAGATTTCTTCGGTGCAGCCGGGATACACGGTGGACTCGAACACCGCGACATCGCCTTTCTTCAACACTTGGCCGAGAGTGCGGCTGGCGCTTTCGACTGGGCGCAGGTCTGGACGTTTGAATTCATCAACCGGCGTGGGCACGGTGACGATAAAAAAATTACAGGTCTTCAGCGTTTGCAGATCGTTGGTGTAACTGATCTTGGTGGCTTCCTTCATTTCTTCCGGCGACACTTCCAGCGTGTGGTCTTTGCCGGACTTCAATTCCTCAATGCGCTTGGTATTAATGTCGAAGCCAACCGTAGGTATCGACTTGCCGAATTCCACTGCCAGCGGCAGTCCCACATAACCCAAGCCGATGATGCCGATGCGGGTCTGATCGAGATTGAACATGATTAAGGTGCTCCCTTGCGCCAAAAGTTTAGAGTGTTAGCCCGCGGCCGATTGCGAAATATTCCAGGCCCATTTTTTTCATCAAGAGGGGGTCATACAAATTACGCCCGTCGAAAATCACCGGTTGTTTGAGCGATGCTTTGATTTTGTCGAAATCTGGACTGCGGAACACGTTCCACTCCGTGACAATGGCCAGCGCGTCGGCGCCGATTAATGTCTCCATCGGGCTCTTGCACAAGGTCAGATCGGCACGCTCGCC
>JACQEQ010000310.1 GCA_016200445.1 Gammaproteobacteria bacterium
CGGAAAACCCTTGATCGCACCCATGGCGCACGCTAGGCTGAATGATGCGAATCACCCACTGGCCAACACGAAGATGAAACCGATTAATCCCGTATTGCGCAGCATTCTTCAGGAGTTTTCCGCTGAATTGATACAACGCTACGCGGAGCGGTTTGTCGGTTTGTGGTTGTACGGATCGCAGGCGCGCGGCGATGCGCACGCGGAGTCGGATGTGGATCTGTTGCTGATCCTGCGGCAGGTGGATCGTCCCGGCAAAGAGGTGGACCGGATCGCCGACGTTATCGCGGATTTTAATATTCGTTACGGTGTGCTGTTGTCCGTGTTGCCGGTGGACGAGAACACGCTGCGGGTCGCCGATGGGCCGTTTTGGCATAACGTGCGTCGCGAGGGTGTCGCGGCGTGACGCAACCGCGCAGCCTGATCGACAAGGCCGAGCGCTATTTATCCTCGGCGCGCTTGTTATGCGATGCGGGCGATTACGACTCCGCGATTTCGCGCATTTATTACGCGGCGTTTTACATCGCCGAATCACTGCTGGACGCGTGCGGGCTGGCGTATTCAAGCCATAAGGGCGTGATTTCAGCGTTCGGCAAAGAGTTCGCGCAGGGCGGTCGCATGGACGCCCATTTTCATCGATTGTTAATTTCCGCTTTTGAAAAACGCCAACAGGCGGATTACCTCGCGGATACCGGGCTTGACAAAGAGGAAGTGGAGAGCTTATTGGCCGAAGCCGGGTTGTTCCTCGTAGCCGCGAAATCCTGGCTTGCCAAACGCACTTAACGGTGCGTATTTCCCAGACCTCCTCGGCTCGCCGTGAATCGGCGCGTGATCACAAATCAATGGTCCCAATAATCTCTCCAGCGCATTTCGTTTGCGCGATTGCGCTCTACACTCACCCTCCATCGCGTGCCCGAAATTATTGCAACTTCGTTTGAACCTCCGCTGTACAAAATCAACTCGGGACAAACCGTCGTAGCGTCGATTGGTTGGGTGTTTAAGGCTTTGACCGGTGTATACCTAAGCTATACACTTCTCAAATGATCAAGAGTTTCCGGCACAAGGGATTGGAGCGATTTTTCGAAAAAGGAAGCAAGGCCGGGATTCAGCCCTCGCATGCGGCGCGATTGCGGCTACAGCTTGCCCGCCTGGAAGTGTCATGCGCTCAAGGGTGCCCTGAATGGTCATTGGGCGGTGTGGGTGGACAAGAACTGGCGGCTGACGTTCGCTTTCGATCATGAAGATGTCGTGCTCGCGGATTATCGTGATTACCACTAGGAGTCTCGCAATGAGCAAAATGCACAACCCCCCGCACCCCGGCGCAGTACTCAAAGACGGATTATTCGCCGACACCGCGATTTCTGTTACGGAGTTTGCCAAGCACATCGGCGTTACGCGCGTGGCGTTGTCGCGCGTGTTGAACGGCAAGGCCGGCATCAGCGCCGACATGGCATTGCGGTTGGCCGCCGCGCTGGGCGGCTCGGCCGAGTCTTGGCTACGCATGCAGGCGACTTATGATCTGTGGCAAGCGGAACAGAAAGCACGCAAGAAAATCAGACCGCTGAAGCGCGCGGCGTAAGCAAGCCGTAACAAGTCCATGCGGTGCAATCGCGCAGCGCATTGCACTGTTCGAATCTTCCCACCGCCAAAACCTTCCGACGCAATTCTTTCGTGCGATCAGGATGTGGCTTGCCACGTACCCGTCGAACGTTTTGTATTGCGTCTCAAAGGAATACTGCGGGAGAAACCCCAAAACGTTTGGCAAGCCCCGTGATCTGACGCGTGTTTAATTCGCGCTTGCCCGCTAGCACTTCGGAGACCACGCCCTGGCTGCCGATCTCCGGTAAATCCGTTTGCCGCAGGCCGTGCTCATTCATGAAAAATTTGAGGATCGCCGCCAGATTGGCCTCCGGGATGGCCATGTGCTCGGCCTCGTATTTTTCAACGAAGACGCTGAGCGCGTCCGCTAACTCCGCCATTGGATGTTTCTCGTCTTCACCGATTTCGTCGATGATTTCATCCAGCATCGCAACCGCGCGCGCGTAGTCTTTTTTCGTGCGCAGCGTGCCGAGCGGCACCAAGGTCCGCAAGCGTCGATACTCATGAATGACTGCTTTCATTTGGCGCGTGGTCATGGCGACTCCTTCCATTTGTTCCGGTCGTACTCGGTGTGCGTCAGCACGTGCCGGATGTAAACTTTTTTACGGTTGTAATGAATCGCGGCAATCAACCGGTATTTGTTGCCGCCGATATCGAACACCGTGAACTTTCCGACCTTGTCGGCCGATCCTAATACCCGCTTGAGTTCGGCAAACGTCGCAAAATCCGTTTTGGACATGATGCTATACCAGATACCCAGCGACTCCGCCGCGCCCCGATGCTTGGTCGAGAACTCCCGCAGCCGCTTGCGTGTGATGACATGCATGTTGGTAGAGTATATCTCATGTTGAGATACAGCAAAGCGAGGGCCGAAAAATCGTAACCGCGTGTACGGCGCTATGAAATAAACGTGGGGCGCAGTCGCGCGCCCATTGCACCGATTAGTCTGACCCTAAATTCTCCTGCGCATCCGCAGTGCCCACAAAAACCTCGACGTTGGCATACCCCGTAGGCCCCAATCTTGCCTGTATCTATCCGTAGCCTTGGTTTGTTTCAAATGCGACAGGAGGATGCATGCCGATCTACGACTTTCTTTGCACGAAATGCGAATACGAATTCGAGGTGCTGGTGCGCGGCACGGACACGCCCGTGTGTCCGGAATGCGGGGCCAGCCAGGTGACGAAACTCATATCCCTGCCAGCTCCGCAGGGCAAGACGAAAGACAAGCTCGCCGGTGTGCGCAGGCAGGCGGCGCGCGAGGGGCATTTCAGTCTCGTAGGTCGGGTTAAGTGCAGTGTTTGCACTGTAACCCGACGAATGGCTGCGAGGTGTCGGGTTACGCTGCGCTAACCCGACCTACTGTTGCGCGGCGGTTCGAGGATCATGCCATTGGGGTCAGACTCCAATTTACAGGTTGATTGGTGAGCACCGCGAGTACGGCGCAATGACACAAACGCAGGTGCAATCGCGCAGCGAATTGCACCGCATTGCCCGCGCCGGGATTTACACCCGGGAAACGGAAAACCCTTGATCGCACCCATGGCGCACGCTAGGCTGAATGATGCGAATCACCCACTGGCCAACACGAAGATGAAACCGATTAATCCCGTATTGCGCAGCATTCTTCAGGAGTTTTCCGCTGAATTGATACAACGCTA
>JACQEQ010000311.1 GCA_016200445.1 Gammaproteobacteria bacterium
CTCTTGCAGGGGGAAGGGGTCAAAATTCGGCACAATTCCGAGTTGCGCGGGTATGGAATTTTGCAGGGAGAAGGCGTAGCTCGATGCGCGAGCTTGTGACTCCATTGGGACTTTATGATCGAAGGGCATGGTCATAATAAACTCTGGTAGAATTTGCTCTCAATCAATTCTGAGTGTGCGTGTGGTGCATTATGGAACCAACTGAAGATATTTTCGAAGCCGCGTTTCAGCAGTCGGTCGAAATCGGCAATCGCCTGGCGACTAAGGAAACAACCGCCGAGCTCTGGGAAATCGCCGACGGCATGCTTGCTGGCGCAATCCAGTTTTGGCTGTATTCACGCCAGCCCTGCGGCGACCCTAAGTGCGAAGACTGCGATGCGATCAACACCGCAGATTTACGTATGGCCGAGATACGCCGTCTGCTCGAAGAGTTTGCCACCGAGAGCGAGTATTACCATGCGCCGACCGATGTGAACGTTGGGCGCGCGTGATCGGGGTTTGCTTGCCCCGTTCTATACGCGCCGTAATTTCCGCACATCGAGCGCATACGCCGTGCTCACATACACCAGCAGAAAAAGCGTTCCCGACAGCAGCACGTGCATGCCGGTGTGCCAGATCAGCTCCTGATTCGCAACATACAGCACGACTGCGAACACCACATAACCCAGCACGCGCTTCACATCGTAGGGCACCGGATAGTATTTACGTCCGAGCAGATACGACAACAGCGTCATGCTGGAATAGCACACCAGCGTCGCCCACGCCGCACCGGCGTAGCCAAGCAGCGGCACCCACCACAGCAGCAGGGTTACGGTGATGATCGCACCGGCCGTCGACACGAGCGCACCCATCAACGTGCGGTCTGTCAGTTTGTACCAGATCGACAAATTCACGTAGATCCCAAGGAACAGATTTGCCAGCAGCAAGATCGGCACGATGTGCAGGCCGGCGCGAAACGCTTCCCCGACAAAATACTTAAAAATGTCGAGATACAGTGTCACCAAAAGAAAAATAAACGCGCAGAAAATGACGAAGTAACGCAACACATCGGCGTAGGTTTGCGGCGCATTTTTGTCCTTTGCATGCGCAAAGAAAAACGGCTCGCCGGCATAACGGAACGCTTGGATGAACAGCGACATCAAAATCGACAGCTTGTAACAGGCACTGTAAATACCGAGTTGCGCCAGATTTTCTTGCGGTGTACCGGGCAGCAGATACTTCATCACCGCACGGTCGAGCATCTCGTTGACGATGCCGTCAAAACCGATGATCACCATCGGCAGTGAATAGCGCAGCATCTTGCCGAACAGCGCGCGGTCAAAACCTTGCGTAATGCCGCGCAGCTGCGGCGCGAGCAGCAGCAACTTGACGCCGCTGGCGATCAGATTGGCGATGAAGATGTAGCCTACGCCCACGGCCGGATCCCACAACGCGCCGAAAAATGTGTCGGGCGTCTGTTCGTGCACACCACGGCAATACACGATCAGAAATAGGCACAAGCCGACGTTGACAATTATCTCGAAGATTTTAACGGCCGCGAAACGCAGCGCTTTTTCCTGCGCACGCAACTTGGCAAACGCAACCGCGCCGGTGGCGTCCAGCGCCAGAATCGTCGCGATCCACGCCACGTATTCGGGATGGCTGCCGTGCTGCAGCGCGCCCGCAATGCCGCTGCTTGCGAACCACAGCAGCAAAAAGAAGGTCAGGTTCATGCCGAGCAAAAAACGCAATGCGGTGGAGTAGGCAACATCGCGTGCGGCGCCGTCTTTATCGCGGAAGCGGAAATAGCCGGTTTCAAATCCGAACAGCAGCAACACGCTGAAAAATCCCGCGTACGCGTAAAACTCCGATACCACGCCGTACTCGGCGGGCGTGAAGTAATAAGTGAACAGCGGGACCAAAAGGTAATTTAAAAAGCGCCCGACGATGGAGCTGATACCGTACACGGCGGTTTGCGAGGCGAGGCGTTTGAGGGGATTCACGTGTTAGAAATTCTCACATCATCGTGTCGCGATTGCGCATGTGATCGGCAGTTTTGAAAAATGCTTGATCGAGCTGCATGCGCGCGAGGGGGTCGAGCTCGACTTCATCCAGCGCGTGTTTCATGCACAGCAACCACGCGTCGCGGTCGGCGGTTGCGATCGGGAACGGCAAGTGGCGCGCGCGCAGCATCGGGTGGCCGTATTCCTCGACGTACAGTGCCGGTCCGCCTAACCAGCCGGATAAAAATTTATACAGCTTGCCGGTCGAGCCGCGCAGATCGGCGGGATGCAACGCACGGATGCGCGCGGCTTCCGGCAGCGTGTCCATGAGTTGATAAAAACGTTCAACCAGGGTGCGTACGCCTTGCGCGCCGCCGAGTAGTTCGTAAGGTGTTTTTGGAATCGTGGTCATAAGCGCAGAATTATAACGTATTGCGCGCGGTCACCCGCAGCGAGTTAATATGGCAGCTCGACCGGCACGAGGAAGTGACTATGCGGAAGCTAAGCAGTGGCTTATTGATTGTTGCGCTGACGACAGTGTCGAGCAGTGTGCTGGCTAACGAACCGGAAGAATTAGATTGCGGCAGCAAATTCGAAACCGCCGAGACCGTCAACCAATGTTTGACCGAAGCGGTAACTCTGGTCGAGCGTGATCTTGAAACC
>JACQEQ010000303.1 GCA_016200445.1 Gammaproteobacteria bacterium
CAGCTAGCCGCTGCAGGTACCGAGCTGATCGCGCTGGGTGCAACCGATCCACGTGCCTTGTATTTACTTTCAGGCGAGGTGGCGGTGCGCGCGGCCGATGGCCGCAATTACAACGTGACGGCAAACAGCGCCAAGGCCAAGCAGCCGATTTCGCATTTACTCCCGCACCGCTATTCCGTTACTGCGCTTACACCGGTCACATGTTTTTGGGTTCTAGGTCCGGTTATCGACAATTTATTAGAGCGCCATAGCCGGGTTGGAGAATCCACCGAGTCCCTGTTTGTGCAGCCTGCGACGTTGAGCAATCCGCTGTTTCAAGCCATCCATCGCGACCTCGATCATGACCGCTTGGCGGTCCCGGCGCTGCCGGACATCGTGCTGCGTTACCGGAATATCGTGAACAGCGATGCCGACGTGCGCCGCATCAAGGCGCTGATTCAAACCGATCCGGCACTCACGGCTTTGCTGATGAAGGTCGCAAATAGCGCTGTGTACCGCGCGAGCAAATCGATCGGCACCATCGAAGAGGCCATCGTGCGCATTGGGCTCAAGGCGCTGCAAAATTTTGTCATTGGCTTTGCGATGCGCAAGCTGTTTAAAACCAGGTCGCCGCACATCAAAAAGCAGATGGAGCATTTGTGGGTCCACAGCACCGAAGTCGCGGCGATCTCATATGTGCTGGCGAAAAAGATTGGCAAATTTAATCCTGATCACGCGATGTTGCTGGGTTTGCTGCATGACGTTGGAACACTGCCGGTGTTGAGTTACGCCGAGAATTTTCCCGAGATTGCCAGCGATGAGCACGAGCTGGTTGCGACTATTCGTGAGTTGCACGGCGATGTCGGTCGCCTGGTCATGACAAAATGGAATTTCCCCGGCGATTTCACGCAAGTCGCCCAGGAGGCCGACGATTGGCAGCGTGACCACACCGGCGACGCCGACTACTGCGATCTGGTATTGGTCGCGCAACTGCTCAGCTTTATGGGTAAGCAAATCGGCCACGATACACCGTCGTTCGACGTGCGCGTACTGCCAGAGTTACCCACGCTCCCGGCCTACCGCAAGCTCGGATTGGGCGAATTGTCTCCGGAAAGCAGCATCTCGATCCTACACAACGCCAAAGAAGAAATCGCCGAAGCGATGCATCTGGTCGCGATGTAGTCGTGTGGAATTCAGCTTGGGACCGGGTGTGAGTTAACTGGTTCCGTGTCATCTCCACGCGCAATACATCGTTGGTGAGAAACAGATGAATACAAATTCAGTCGACGTCAGGCACTTCGATTTGCGCTATGCGATCACACTGGTGTTGCTTGCGGTGATTTACGTGGCGGCGGCGAAATTCGGTTTGTCGCTGGCCTTTGCTACGCAACAGGTCACGGCGGTGTGGCCGCCCACCGGGCTGGCACTGGTGGCGCTGCTGCTGTTCGGGCAACGCGTGTGGCCCGGTGTGTTGCTGGGCGCGTTTGCAATAAATTCCACGCTCAGTCAATCGTTGGTCACTGCGGCGGGCATTGCGGCGGGCAACACCTTGGCGCCAGTGCTTGGTGTTTTCCTGTTGCAGCGTTTCGTCAAGTTCGACGCTGCGGTTACGCAACTGCGCGATGTATTCGGCTTGCTGTTCGTCGGCGCGCTGTTGGCGATGACGGTGAGCGCCAGCAACGGCGTCGCCAACCTGGTGTGGGGCGGCGTCATTCCTTGGTCTGCGTATTTTTCGGTGTGGTGGGTGTGGTGGATGGGTGACGTCATGGGTGTGGTGTTATTCGCGCCGTTTCTGCTCAGTTGGTTTGCGCAACCGCGCATCGAATGGCGTGGATGGCAATTAGTCGAGTTCAGCGCCCTGTTTACGGCGCTCACGGTCGTAAGTTACTTCATCTTCACTGGCGGCAGCGGCTACCAAATTCAATACGCGGTATTCCCGTTCATCATTTGGGCAGCGTTACGCTTCGGTCAGCGCGAGACCGCGTCGGCGGTGTTGTTGTTATGCGGCTTCGCGATTTGGGGCGCGACCCATGATCGCGGCCCGTTTGTAACCGGGACTCTGGACGAGCGGCTCATCCTGCTGGAAGTGTTCATGGCGGTCGCGGCGGCCGCTGCCCTGGTGCTGGGAGCGGTCACGGCGCAACGCAAGCGCGCCGAAGAAAGCCTGCACCGTGCGCACAGCGAGCTGGAAATTCGCGTGCAGGAGCGCACCGCAGATCTGGCGGCGGCGAACAAAGAACTCGCGAGCAAGAATGAGGAAGTCGAAGCGTTCGTGTACATCGTTTCGCATGATCTACGCGCGCCGTTAGTGAATTTGCAGGGTTTTTCGATGGAGTTGGACACCAGTTGCAAGGAGCTGGAACAGGCGTTGCGTGGCGCAAACCTGGCGCCTAACGTCGCGGCCGAAGTAGATTCGATCATCAAAGACGGCATCGGTAGCGCGTTGCGTTTCATCCGCGCGAGCACCACGAAATTTCAACGCTTGATCGACGCCTTGCTGCATTTGTCACGTTCGGGCCGGCAGGAATACCGCTCTGACCGCGTCGATGTGCAGGATATCGTGACATCGACACTGGACACCTTGCGGCAGTCGATCGATAAGGGCGCGACGCAGGTGCATGTGCTTGGCGTGTTGCCGGCGGTCATCGGCGACGCCACAGCCGTCGGCCAGGTGTTTTCCAATCTGATAGCGAACGCCTTGAATTACCTGAAACCCGGCCGCACCGGCGTGCTGGAAATCGGCAGCGAAGCGCAGGACGGCATGCTGCACTTTTGGGTTAAAGACAACGGTGTGGGTATCGCCAAGGCTGCGCGGCCGCGTTTGTTCCAGGTGTTTCAGCGCTTTCGTCCCGAACTTGCGCCGGGCGAGGGCATGGGTTTGGCCATCGTCAAGCGGGTGGTCGAGCGTCATGGCGGCAAGTTGTGGGCCGATAGTGAA
>JACQEQ010000304.1 GCA_016200445.1 Gammaproteobacteria bacterium
CGAAGAACCGTTTGGGGCGCTGCAAGGCATTGGCGTCCACACCGCCGGTCAGCACCTTGCCAGAGCTGGGCACCACGGTGTTGTAGGCGCGTGCCAGACGGGTAATTGAGTCGAGCAGAATCACCACATCGCGCTTGTGTTCCACCAGCCGTTTGGCCTTCTCGATGACCATCTCGGCCACTTGCACGTGGCGCGTGGCGGGTTCATCAAAGGTGCTGGACACCACTTCGGCTTTCACCGAGCGGGACATTTCGGTCACTTCTTCCGGGCGCTCGTCGATCAGCAGCACGATCAAATAGCAGTCGGGATGATTGGCGGCAATCGACTGTGCGATGGCTTGCAACATTACGGTCTTGCCGGATTTGGGTGGTGCGACGATGAGGCCGCGCTGGCCTTTGCCGATGGGTGCTGCAAGATCGATGATGCGTGGGGTAACGTCTTCAGTGGCGCCGTTGCCGCGTTCTAGTTTTAAGCGTTTGTTGGCGAAGAGCGGCGTGAGATTTTCGAATAGGACTTTGTTTTTGGAATTTTCCGGCGGTTCAAAATTAATTTCGCTGACTTTCAGCAGTGCAAAATATCGCTCGCCTTCCTTGGGTGGCCGAATTTTCCCCGATACCGTGTCCCCGGTGCGTAGGTTAAAGCGGCGAATTTGACTGGGGGAAACATAGATGTCGTCCGGCCCCGCTAGATAGGAACTGTCGGCAGAACGCAAGAATCCAAAGCCGTCCTGTAAAATTTCCAGCACCCCGTCGCCGGAGATGTCATCACCGTTTCGCGCGAGCGATTTCAGTATCGAGAAGATGACATCTTGTTTGCGGGATCGGGCGGCGCCTTCGATATTCATCGATTCGGCCAGTGCTATTAAATCGGAAGGGGAGCGTAGCTTGAGTTCAGTTAGATTCATTGATTGGACATCCAGAAGAGGAAGCGAAGGAAACGTGCACGACTACGAAATATTTTCGTTGGGAACCGACAGGACCTGGAATTATGTTTTGACCGGGGAAAGCCAGACGATGTTTTGCGCGTTTTGGCTTTGGGTCATTTTAGTCAGACTTAGGCTAGCACGCAAACCACGCATCGTCTAGCCAACCGGCTATGCACTTTAACGACACGTGGTTGAGTAACTTGAGAGTTGAGAATTATTCGTGTGTTTCAGATGTTGCTGTCGAGGAAAGCGGTCAGTTGCGATTTTGAAACCGCGCCGACCTTGGTTGCTTCCACATTACCGTTCTTAAACAGCATCAACGTCGGTATGCCGCGAATGCCGTATTTAGGCGGTGTAGAGGGATTTTCATCAATGTTAAGCTTGGCCACCTTGACGCGCCCGCTATAATCGCCCGCGATTTCGTCCAAAATCGGTGCAATCATTTTGCACGGGCCGCACCAGTCCGCCCAGTAATCGACCAAAACCGGCTCGTTCGATTTCAATACCACTTGTTCGAAAGTTGCATCGGTGACATGAATAATTTTGTCGCTCACTCGGTGGTTCTCCAGTTGCATCGCTAAATTAGGTACAATTTGAGCCCAATCGTACCGGCAATGCAAGCCTGTCTAATGTGGGAATACGAATCATCCTGCTGCGCTGACGGCAACGCAGCTTCCCGTAACAATTGCGAAACAATATATGGCGAAATCATTTGATCAACTCGACACGCGTGCTGCGCTTGCGGAGGTTGCGCGGCAGTTTTACCAGCGGGGCTGGATGCCCGGTACGGCCGGAAATTTGAGCGCACGTGCGGACGATAATACTCGGCCGGGATTTTGGATTACCGCGAGCGGTATGCCGAAGGGGCAGCTCGAAGATAACGATTTTTTGCTGGTCGGGGTGCGCGACGATAGCGTCATCGAACGGCTGCGTGCTGCACACAAACCCTCGGCAGAAACCAGTATTCACCGTGCAATTTACCGGGTGTTTCCGCATGCGCGCGCGTGCTTGCATGTGCATAGTGTGGATGCGTGTATTGCTGTGAGTCGCGTGGCCGCGACACTGACAACGTTACGTCTGCCACCGCTGGAAGTGCTCAAAGGATTTGATCTGTGGGAGGAAAATCCGCAGATCGATTTGCCGGTATTTCCTAACTGGCTTGATGTGCCGCGCATCGCGCACGAGATCGAACAGAGATTTTCTGTCACGCCACCGCGCATTAGCGCGCTGGTGGTTCGCGATCATGGCATCACGGTGTGGGGCGAGTCTTTACAGCAGGCATTTAACCGGGTCGAAGTGGTCGAGTTCATCATGAGTTATATGGCGAGAGCAGGTTCAGGGGTATAACACATTACGCGATTGCGGCCGCTGTGTTTGGCGGCGTACAAGGCTTGGTCGGCACACGCCACGAGCCGCGCGGATTCTTCCTGAATGTCCGAGTTGGGCGCTTCCAGCATCGCAACCCCGATGGATAACGTAACGCGTAAACTCGCCTGTTCAGGAATTTTGAATTCATGTCCCGCGACGACCGCACGGATGCGTTCGGCAATTTCAAGTGCAGCGCTATTGTCGGTGTGGGTGAGCAAAGCCGTGAACTCCTCGCCGCCATAGCGGGCCAGCACATCGCTGCCGCGTAGCTGCGTTCGCATTAAACCCGCCGCATCGATCAGAACCCGGTCGCCCACCTGATGGCCGTGGGTGTCGTTGATTTTTTTAAAATGATCGATGTCTAGCAGCAAACAAGCCAGCGGCACGGCATGGCGTTGCGCGCGTCCGACTTCTTCCAATAAGCGTTGATCAAAGAAGCGCCTATTGTTGACTCCAGTGAGCGGGTCGGTCAGACCGATGCGTTTCAAACGTTCGAGGTTGATGCAATTTTCCAGACAGATGGCGACGATGGCCGCGAGCCGTTCCAGAAAATCGGTGCGTACCGTTGCAGAGAAATGTTCTTTGCGCGCACTGCCCAAACTTAAACACCCAAGCAGTTCGTTATTGCGCACCAACGGTAGTAACGCGACGCTTTCAGGTATGCGCGGGCCAAGCGGGAAAAGCGCTTCATGCGCACGCGACTTGAACGCGCCGAGTTTTGGCGCGACCGAGATGCCGAATAAGCGATTCAGGACGTCTTCATTTGAAAAAAAGATGAGTTGCGATATGTCGTCATTATTCGACCCAAGCTCGCGAACGATACGCTGTGTTTCATACAGTGGATCGACGATTGCGAGCGTGACAATTTCCGCGCCGCCGAAGCTGCGATAGCCTTGCACGACCCGCTGCGCCAACTCGTGCACCGAAGTGCTGCTCAGCAGGCGTAATTCGTAACTTTGCAGGCGCTGTAATTTTTGTTCGTTCTTACGCGCATGCGCCAAGAGCTCTTTGAGTTGGCGGCGCAATAACTGATTTTCTTGGTAGAGATCGGGCTTCATTCCGCCTCACGTCAATGTGAGCGCCCAAACGAGATGGGCGCTCTTCAGTTTAGGACGGAGTCGGGAAAAACGTTAGGCGGCTAAGTGGCGGGCAATGCTGTCGAGCTCATCGCGGGACTCGAGCAATTTATTGAATTTGGTGTCGATCTGCACATCAGTCAAGCCCAGTGACGCCGCCAGGCCAACGGGAAATTCGCTGCTGGGAGCATCGCCTAAGTCGAATTTCTTCAATAAGTAGTCGACCAAGTGCACCAGCCGGACATACTCGGCAAAGTGCCCGGAGTAGTCGGTGTTGTGATGTTCGCGCACCA
>JACQEQ010000026.1 GCA_016200445.1 Gammaproteobacteria bacterium
AGATTTGCCACCTGGAAAATTCCAAACTGATTCCAATGAGCCAGATCATGCGCGCGATGAATGAACTGGATCCGCAACAAGAACATGTATTAATTTGTCATCACGGCGTTCGCAGTCAACGGGTCGGCGCGTTTTTAGATCAAGCCGGCTTTCGCAACATCGTCAATCTGCAAGGCGGAATTAACGCGTGGGCCAAGGAAATCGACCCGCGCATGCCAACTTACTGAGGGAAATTATGAATCCACGTATTTCGTTACTCACTTCGTCCATTTTATTACTTGGCGCACTCTATTCTCTGGCACTTTCGGCACGCGCCGAAGACTTACTCGACATCTATAAACAAGCCGCGCAAAACGACCCGCAAATTCGCGGCGCACGCGCGCAAATGGAACAAGTTCTGGAGACCAAACCGCAGGCGCGAGCACGCTTTCTGCCCAGCGTGGGTCTGGGTGCGAATTACTCGCGTTCAAAATCCGACATAACCGGCCTTAACAGCAACGACAGCTACCCGTCCAAAGGCTATAACCTCAGCCTCACGCAACCGATTTACCACGGCGACGCGTTTGCCCAGAGCGATCAAGCCGATGCGCTCGTAAACCAAGCGGAAGCACAATTCAAAGCAGAGGAGCTCGCGCTCGCATTACGTGTAGCCGAGCGTTATTTCGAGGTGTTGGCAGCGCAAGACAATCTTGCCTTCGCCAAGGCCGAGCACGAAGCCATCGGTAAACAACTCGAGCAAACCAAACAACGTTTCAATGTCGGCCTGATTGCGATCACCGACGTGCATGAATCGCAAGCGCGTTTCGATTTGTCGACCACACAGGTCATTGCAGCGGACAATCGTCTGGCCAGTGCCTGGGAAGCGTTACGCGAAGTCACCGGGCAAAGCTATAAAGCGCTGGCCACCTTGACACCTGATGCGCCGCTCGTCGCGCCAACCCCGGCCGACATCGAGCAATGGGCGCAAAGTGCATTGAAGCAGAATCCGGCGGTGCAAGCCGCGCGTTTTGCGATGGAAAGCGCAGAGGCCGAGGTTAGCCGGCAAAAGGCGTTTCACTACCCCACGCTGGATGCCGTCGGCAGTTATGCCAAATCGGATAACTCCGATGCGCCATTCGGACAAGAGCGCACCGATAAGTCTATCGGGCTGCAATTGAACTGGTCGTTGTATCAGGGCGGCGCGGTGCAATCGTCGGTGCGCAAAGCCAATCTGCAAGTCGAACAGGCGAAATTTTTTCTTGAACAGCAAAGCCGCAATGCGGCCTTGCAAACCCGCGAATCGTATTTGGGCGTAACCGCCAACATCAGCCGCGTAGCCGCATTGAAACAAGCTGTGGTATCGAACAAGAGTGCACTGGCGGCAACCGAAGCGGGCTATGAAGTCGGCACCCGTACCACGGTCGATGTACTCAACACCCGCACCGGACTGTTCCTGGCGCAACGCGACTATGCGCAATCACGTTACGACTACATCCTGGCCACGCTGCGTTTGAAAGGCGCGACCGGCACACTTGCGACGGAAGACTTGCAACAGGTTAACGCCTGGTTGAAAAAATAACCGGCGTAGCGTGCGCACAGCGCACGGCGCACGCTACTTTAATGACAATATCAGACACTACACCTCAACTCCGTAACTTCCTCGCTCCACGTTATTGGTTCACTTGGCTGGGTCTCGGTTTGCTGCGCGGCGCGATGCTATTTCCGTATCGCGTACAGTTAGCGGCAGGCGCAGGTCTTGGCGTACTCATTTACTATCTGATGCCATGGCGGCGGCGTGTTGCGCAGATCAACATCGCGCTGTGTTTTCCTGATCTGAGCGCGGCGCAACAACATCGATTGGTTAAAGCTAATTTTCGTTCTGCTGGAATTTCATTGCTGGAAACTGCATTGAGCTGGTGGGGCCGCCGCGCGCAGATCGAACCGTTGGTTCACATCGAAGGCATCGAACATCTGCAGCACGGGTTGCAACACCAGCACGGGGTGATTTTGTTGAGTGCGCACTTCACCTGTCTGGAAATCGGCGGACGCTTGCTGGCGCTGCAGCAGCGCTTTCATGTCATGTACAAAAAACACCGCAATCCTTTGTTTGAAGCGGTGATGAAACAGGCGCGCGAAAACAATTACGAACGCGCCATCGAACGCCACGATGTGCGCGGCATGTTACGCAGCTTGAAACAGGGCAACGCGGTTTGGTACGCACCCGATCAGGACTTCGGTGCGCAACACAGCGTGTTCGCCCCGTTCATGGGCGTGACCTGCGCCACGCTCGCCGCACCGGCACGCTTGGCAAAAATGTCCGGCGCGCAGGTCGTGCCGTTTTTCCCGCAACGGCTGGCCGATGGTAGCGGATATCGACTGATTCTATTGCCGGCACTGGAGAATTTTCCCAGCGGGGATGACCTCACCGACGCCACGCGCATCAATACTGTGATCGAACATGCGGTGCGCCGCGCACCCGAACAATATCTGTGGCTGCATCGCCGTTTCAAAACCCGCCCGGCAGGCGACGCTCCGCTCTACCCCGCTAAAAATAAAATGTCATGAACCGATCGGTATTGCTGAAATATAACGTATTGCTCTGGGTGCTGAGTCTGCCGCTGAGCATTTTTACGCTCGGCCAGGCATTGCGGCGTGGCGGTCGGCGCTACGCTATGCAGCGCCTGGGGTGGGGCTACCCGCAGTTTACGCAGCGCCCGATCTGGTTACATGCGGCGTCGGTGGGCGAAGTCATTGCAGCGCTGCCGTTGCTCGAACGCTTGCGAATACGCTTTCCCAGCGCCTCCATGCTCGTCACAACAGCGACGCCTACCGGCGCGACTATCGCCGCAACCCGTCTGCCATCCGGCATCAATCACGCGTATTTGCCGATCGACTGGCACGGTGCGGTCCGCCGCTTCATACGCACCACGCAACCGCGCTGCGCGTTGATCATGGAAACCGAGTTGTGGCCTAACTTGTATGCCCGGTGCAATACCAGCGGCATACCGTTGGTGCTCGTCAACGGCCGCTTATCCGCACGTACCTTGCGCGCAGGCGGCTGGGTACGTGGCGTCTATCATGCGACGTTGGCACAAGTAACTGCGGTGTTAGCACGTTCGGAAACCGACCGCGCTGCATTCGTGGAGTTGGGCGCAGCTGCGTATTGTGTGAGCGTGGCCGGCAACATCAAGTTTTCGGCCGACGCGGGTCGGCACGACCTGGCGCCAATCCAACTTGACCGGCCCTACCTGTTGGCCGCCTCGACACATCACGATGAAGAGTTGCAGCTTGCGCGTCTATGGCAAGACCTGGCTCTTAATGATTTCATGCTGGTTATCGCACCGCGCCATCCTCACCGCGCAAAAGCTATTCTCGGCCAACTGGCAACGCTGCGGCTCAACGTTGCCGTGCGTAGCCGCGGTGATACTGTCACCGCACAGACCGCCGTCTATCTCGCCGACACTCTAGGCGAACTGCCTGCGTTCATTCGCGGTTCTGCGCTGGTTTTCATGGGCGGATCGCTGGTGCCGGCGGGTGGTCACAATATTCTCGAACCGGCACGCGCCGGCAAGGCCGTGGTCTTCGGTCCACACATGCGCAATTTTACCGATGAAGCACGCACGCTGCTAAGCGCTAACGCTGCCGTGCAAGTACGCGATGTCGCAGAATTGGGCGCGCACCTCACTCGTCTGCTTAACAATCCGCAGCAGTGTTGTGAACTCGGTCAGCGCGCGCAAACCCTGCTCGATAACTATGCGGATGTCGCGGATCGATATCTTGAAGCGGTCGTGCAGCATTGCCACTTAGATAACCACGCGTAGCGAATCACCCTCCTTGCCCCATGTTCACTTGGCAATCCTGGCCAATAAGTGCGACACAGCCGCCGTAATATTCGTGATCACTTGCACATATTTATTTCGCTGATTTAGTAATCCCGCACCCGTCTTAATCACCGAGTTATTTCTCGCCGTTACCCACTGCAGGTTCGTTGTATTTCGCCACGAGCATATCTGTAGCAGGTAACGTCATGGGGCTGTACCGGGTGGTATTAAGTGTAGTTCTACTCGGGCTTACCAGCCTGATCACCGCCTGTTTTCCACAACATGATTCAAAGTCTAGCTCTGACTCCTCTGCGAGCCCGATGCCAAGCTATGCAATCCATGGCAGCGTACAGCCGCTGAGCCATACCGCCGTAGACAGCGATGTTAATGATCCTGCCGCCACCTATATTGCCAACGACACTCCTGCACAAGCGCAGCATCTCGACTTCCCCATCCGGCTGGGAGGTTATCTCAACCTTCCTTATCGAGGAGCCAACGGCGACTCCTTCGCGGTTGGCGATCTCATCGACATGTTCAGCGTCGATCTAAAACCCGGCTACACCCTTTCACTCACACTCGGCGATGACGCCCGCCGCAATGATTTAGATCTGGTGCTGATGAACGACCGCATGGAAATTATCGACGGCTCGTTCGGCGTGGGCGCGGCGGAAACGCTCACGATCACCGACGCCCATCTACAACAAACCGTGTATGTCGCCGTGGTATTGTGCGGCTCTACGCTGTATCGCTGCGATCCGCTACCGGCTGATTACGTCGGTGCAACGACCTATATCCTTAACATCGATACCAATGCCTCCAGCTTGCAAAGCGATGAGTCTTTACATTTAAGCGATGCTTTCGTTCCAGGCGAAATAATTGCACGTTTTAATGCGTTACCGGATATCGCAACTGCACCGCGCGGATTGGCTAAAGCGTTAGGCGTTATACATGCACCGCCAAGGCGTGCGCAACGCATGCTGCTGGACCACACGAATTCCAGCAGCGGGTTGCGCGCCGCCTCCGGTGGCATGGGTGCCAGCGCTGTGAACCCCGACGAAATGCAAACCAAACTCGATACACTCATGGCAGTAAAAGCCTTGCGCCGCCGCATAGATGTCAGCGTTGCCGATTTAAACTACCGGCGCGCTGCGCTGTTAACTCCCGGCGACAGCGGCTTTCGTTACCAGTGGCATTATCAAATGATCAATCTACCGGTGGCTTGGGACGTCACTCGCGGTTATCCGCTCGACGGCAATCTTGATGTCATCGTTGCGGTGATCGACACGGGCGTGCTTGTCAATCACCCCGATTTACAAGGCAAGCTGGTCGCGGGTTATGACTTTATTAAAGATGTCGCCAGCGCCCGCGATGGCGACGGGATGGATGAAGATGCAAACGATCCAGGCGACTTGGCCTACGGCACACGCAGCACCTTTCACGGTACGCATGTCGCAGGCACGATTGCAGCTGCCAGCAACAACAACCTCGGTGCTGCGGGCGTGTCGTGGGGCGCGAAAATCATGCCGCTGCGCGTGTTGGGCAAGGGCGGCGGCACCAGTTACGATGTCATGCAAGCCGTGCTGTATGCGGGGGGTCTTGACAATGATTCCGGCAGCGTACCGGCGCAGCGTGCCGATGTGATCAACCTGAGTCTGGGCGGCGGCGGCTATTCGAAATCCGAGCAAGATGCATTTACCCGCGCACGCGGCGCGGGTGTGCTCATCGTCGCGGCAGCCGGCAACAATAACAGCAGCACTCCAAGCTATCCGGCGTCTTATGAAGGCGTCACCTCGGTGAGTGCGGTCGACAGTAAATATGGCCGCGCGTCGTATTCTAATTTTGGCCCGCTCATCGACATCGCCGCGCCGGGTGGCACGTTTGCCTGGGATGCAAACAACGATGGCCAGCTCGACGGCATCTACAGCACTGCGGGCAACGATAGTAGCGGGACGATTGAATACACCTACCGCTTGCTGACCGGCACGTCGATGGCATCGCCGCATGTCGCGGGCGTGATCGCACTGATGAAAGCAGTCAATCCGCAATTAACGCCGGATGCGTTCGACACCTTGCTGGCCAGCGGCGCGCTCACCCAAGACATCGGCGCGCCAGGTCGCGACAATGACTTCGGTTATGGATTGATCGATGCGTTCAAGGCTGTAACGGCGGCGACGGGCCAGATACCCACCACTCCGGCGCTGGTCGCATTTCCGAACGGGCTGAACTTTGCCGGTAACCTCACGCGCTTAACGCTGGCGGTCGGTAACGGCGGTGGCGGGTCTTTGCATGTGCAAGCCGCGCAAACCACTGCAACCTGGTTGACGCTGCAACCACTGGTGGATGCCAATGGTCTTGGCAGTTACATGGTGAACGTCGACCGCCGCAACTTAGCCACGGGCGACTACAGCGCCACCATCACACTCCAATCCGATGCCAATACCGTAACCGTTCCGGTGTTTATGTCGGTCGCGGCAACGAGCACCAGCGCCACTCTGGCCAGCGCGCAATGGATCGTGCTGATCGACGCGCAAACCCAACAACCGGTCGCGTCCACGCAAGCCGCATTGGGTACGCACGGCTATGAATTTACCTTCACCGGAGTTACCGCCGGTGATTATTACGTGGTGATCGGCAGCGATCTGGACAATGACAAATACATTTGCGACCGCGGCGAGGCCTGCGGCACATACAGCGCGAATGGCGAAATTCTGTCCCTGGCCGTGCGCGATCGGGATGTCGCCGATATCAGCTTGAATTGCGGTTTTGACATTAGCCCGGCGGTCCCGGCATCGGCGCGTTTCGCTCTACCCAATACCGGGGTTACACGTCTGATTTCGTCCCATTAAAGTCAGGCGCCGTTGCGCGCAGCACCGCAGCTAGCTTTTCCAACTCCATCACTGGCGGCGAACATTGCGTGCCACTGCACACATAGGCGATTACGCCGCTTGGCGCAGCAGCGTAACTAGCCAACGCTGCCGGTAACGCTGCATCATTTGGAATTGCAAAACACAGTCGTTTGGGCGCATAACCGTGTGCGCACCGCGCCTGCCAAACCGGCAATTGCGCCGCGCTGCCGCGCACAATCACGGTTTGCCCGGGTGTCAGCAACTCCTCCAAAGCCAGCAGCATGGCATTGCACGTATGCGGCGCCTGGTTAATGTCATGCCATGCTGCCTGTAAAGCGCGTTGCGCACCCTGCACATAGCGCAATTCGCCCAGCAGATGGCCTAACCGCACCAGCACATGCGCCGCGATGCCATTGCCGGAAGGCAGCGCGTCGTCGTGAAATGGTTTGGGCCGTAGTATTAAACGTTCGTGGTCGTGTGCGGTGAAAAAGAAACCGCCGGATTCGCAGTCTTCGAACTGCATCAGCAGCACTTCGGCGAGTTGTAGCGCAAAGCGAAATTCGGCGTCGTTCCAGCGTGCCTGGAGTAGCTCCAAAATGGCATCGATCACGAACGCGTAGTCGTCGAGATACGCGCCTAAATGCGCGCGGCCGTCTTTGTAACTTGCGAACAGGCGGCCGTCTTTCCATAACGTGCAGCGTACAAAATCTAAAGCCTGTTCCGCGCTGCGGATTAAATCCGCACGTTCAAATACACGCCCGGCCGCCGCCATGCCCTTGATCATCAATCCGTTCCAGGACGTGATTATTTTATCGTCGCGCCCAGGGCGAACCCGCCGCTCACGCGCGGCAAATAATTTTTCGCGCGCCACGCGCAGCGCATCTTGCTCGACAACAGCCGCAGCGTCGTTCACACGTAAATTCCACCGATGCTCGAAATTGGCAGGACCGTCCAATCCATAGACACCTGCAAACAACGCGTACTGGGCTTCGTCTTGCAGTACTGCACGCACCTCGTGTGCTGTCCACACGTAAAATTTGCCTTCTTCGCCTTCGGTGTCGGCGTCTTGCGACGCATAGTAACCGCCGTCCGGCGCCTGCATCTCACGTATAACCCACGCAGCGGTTTCAAGTGCCACGTTTTGAAATAATGCATCGCCGCTATTACGCCACGCGTCGCAGTACAACGACAACAATGGGCCATTGTCATAGAGCATTTTTTCAAAATGCGGAATGCTCCAATGCGCATCGACCGAGTAACGGCAAAAGCCGCCGCCCAACTGATCGTAGATACCACCCTGCGCCATCGCGCGCAGCGTATGCAGCGCCATGCCGCTCGCCACTGGGTCGTGTTGCGCAGCCCCGTGACGCAGCAGCCGTTCCAGATGCGTGGGATGCGGAAACTTCGGTGCGCGCCCAAAACCGCCGTATTTGGCGTCGTAACTGCGCGCGAGAAATTCGTAAGCGCCTGCTAAGGGCGCCGCTGTGAGTTGTGCCGTAGTGTGTGTTGGCGGCACCGTGAGCGCGCGTCGCAAGGATTCGTTTTGCTGTTGAATCTCGGCACGACGCTCGTGAAACGACTGGGCTACGCCGCGCAGCACCTCGTGGAATGCCGGCATGTTGTAGCGCGGCGTGTTTGGAAAATACGTGCCCGCGTAAAAGGGCGTGTTATCGTCCGGCATCAGAAACATGGTCAACGGCCAACCGCCGGAACGGCCGGTCAGTAACTGATACGCGGCTTGATATATTTTGTCGAGATCTGGCCGTTCTTCACGATCCACCTTTATGTTCACGAACAATTCGTTCATCAATTGCGCAGTGGCGGCGTCTTCGAAACTTTCGTGCGCCATCACATGACACCAATGGCAGGCCGAGTAACCGATCGACAGCAAAATAGGTTTGCGCGTCTCGCGCGCCAAGTCCAATGCCGCCGCATTCCATGCATGCCAGTGCACCGGATTGTCCGCATGTTGCAACAAATACGGGCTGGTTTCATGGACTAATAAATTGGCGTGCGTCGCAGGCATTATTGATTTGCTCCAACGGGTTGTTCCACCCCGCAAGCCGACAATACTAATGGCCTGCGACACAGTAGACTATGCACCCTTGCAACTTTTGTTAGCCTAGCGGCTGACCGACAATGAAGGTACGTCATGCAGTATGAAGTCCACACATTGCGCTTAAAACCAGCTGAAGACCGGCGCTTGCGTCAGGGCCATGTGTGGGTGTTCAGCAACGAAGTGGATGTGGAACGCACCCCACTGGCCGACCTGCAACCGGGCCAGCCAGTGATCATCGAAAATAGCAAAGGCAAGGTGCTCGGCAGCGCCTACGTTAATCCCAGCACCTTGATTTGCGCACGTCTGTACAGCCGCATTCCGGGTGTCGCACTGAACCAGGCGCTTATTACTCAACGCTTACAAACCGCACTCGCGCTACGTGAACGGATCTTCGATACGCCCTATTACCGTTGGGCGTTTGCCGAGAGCGACGGACTACCGGGACTGATCGTCGACCGCTACGGTGATGTGGTTGCGATTCAAGCCAACACCGCCGGCATGGATCGCGTACTCGAAGAAATTATCGAAGCGATCCGCAGCTTGATTCAGCCCCGCGCCATTTTACTGCGCCACGCAACTTCGGGCCGCGTGATGGAAGGCCTGGAACAATACGTGCGCTGGGTCGAGGGCAGCGGACCGGAACGCGTTATCGTCAAAGAACACGGCGCGGTGTTCGATGTTGACTTATTCGCCGGTCAAAAAACCGGCTGGTTCTACGACCAGCGCTCCAACCGCGCACGCATGCGTAATTACGTGCGCGATCAGCGCGTGCTGGACGTATTCAGCTACGTCGGCGCCTGGGGTGTGCAAGCGGCACTGGCAGGAGCTAAACAAGTGGTATGCGTTGATAGTTCGCAGGCGGCGCTCGACCAGGTGTTGACTAATGCGCGGCTCAACAATGTAGGGCAACGTGTAAGCATCGCCGCCGGCGACGCCTTCGACATGCTGAAAACGCTGCGGCTTGAGCACGAAAAATTCGACGTGGTCATCATCGACCCGCCAGCGCTGATCAAACGTAAAAAAGACCTGAAAGAAGGCATTGCCGCCTACCACCACCTCAACCAGCTGGCGCTGCATTTGGTGGCCGACAACGGCATTTTGATTTCATGCTCCTGCTCGTACCACCTGCCGCGCACTGAGTTGATGGACGTCATCCACACTGCCGGCCGCCACTGCGAACGCGAACTGCAAATTCTCGAGCAATGGCACCACGGCCCAGACCACCCGGTACATCCTGCCATCCCTGAAACCGAATACCTCAAAGCCTACATCGCACGTGCGTGGTCGGAAGCCCCACATCCTGACGTCTGCAATTAAATGGGATTAGTAAAATTGCATCGTGCGATCCTCTCAATCACCCCCACCGCAGCCACCGCCTCCACAATCTCCGCCATCTCCGCTTGATCCATCAGCGGAAATGGCATTGCCGAACCCGTCGATTGAGCCATCAACGCTTGTACTGGAGAAATCACTTCCGCAATATACAACCCCACCACCATCGTTTTTCGAGCGCTCCTCTTTCATCACTTTGCAATCAACCGAGTACCGAAAGCCATCGGGAATGCTCAACTTCACGTCCAATGCAAACAACAACGGAAGCCTCGTTGCTTCGCGTGGATTAATGTTTTCCTCCAAGCATACGTACCACCAACAGCGCCGAAGGCCGACGTTAGTCTGCGCGCTGGAGCTCAGCACTACAGCAGGCGTGTGATGCATGAACTTCCCAAATGCTTTATTACAGAAGAAGGCATAGTGTTTCGTGTGAAGAATGAATTCATGCCAAAGCTCGTCTACGACCTGAGATGGCATTGCCACAAATTTGTGGCCGCTTTTTAAATGTGCCAAAAAATAGTGGCGAAGCGCGTGTGCCACCAGTTGGCAGTCTTTTAATGTGAGCGAGGGGTACTTGTTACGCAGCTTGTCGAAGAGACCTAATGGCAGGGTGTGTGTTCGAATGAACTCGGCACGAGCCGCAAAACGCAATTTTAGCCAAATGGAGACAAGCGCTATGCCCAGAACCGTTGCAACAAGAAGTGCAAATATTGTCATGCAACAGCCCCTAACTATGTACAGTTACCAGCTCAACCCAGCAAATCACTTGTTTTCAGTGTGATGCTTTGATCGGGTAGTATTTAACACGTCGCCTCATCACATCCCATCCAAAATCCGTTGGCGCTGTGCGCGATATTCGTCTTCCGTGATCAGGCCCTTAGTCTTTAAGTCTTCCAAGGTTCGCAGGCGTTGCTCGATACCGACAATCGGCGCAGGCGCTGGTGCGGCCACAGGCGCCGCAACCGCAGCGGGCTGGAAATTCGGATCGCATTTGAGCGTGATTTTAATATCGCGGGCTAAGTCGGTTTCACCAATCTGTTGCGTGTAGGTTTCGCAGCCGTCTTTCTTCAAATCGAGCGTTTCAAGGCGCCGGTAAAATGCAAAGCCTTCGTCATCACTCTTGACGCGCGCGGTCCAATGGCGAGGAAATTCCTTATCGAGATCGGCGCTGAGCGGCGTCGTACCAATGTCACGTCCAGACACCTTAACTTGTGCGCCAGGCGGAACTGTTTCAATCAACACTGCTTCGCGTAATTTTATGCCAGCCGAGCCGCCGCAACCGGCCAACACAGCGCTGCTCAGTAGCAGTGGCCAGCCGATGATGCAACTCGTACGTTTCGAGAAAATCGTCATACCTAGGCCTCATGGAATCGTGATGCGCGAGACTAGCAGTTTGACGAAAAAATTCCAGCCACGACGCGTACTGACCTCAATACCGGCCATGCGATTTGTTGATGTAATTGGAGAGCTGCGCGCTTTCTTGATTCATGCGCATCAGGTTGGCGTGGGTGATGCGGAACAGTGCGCGCATGACCTTATACACGACGCTCGGGTGTTTCGTGAGCAAGGATTCGAACGGTTGCCGTTCGAGTGTGTACACGGTGGCTGCGCCACTGGCGCGTAACGTTGCTTTGCGTGGCGTGCGATCCACGAACGCGCGCGTACCCGCGCATTCGCCTTTGCTCATAGTGTAGACCACGACATCTTGCCCATCGGTTTTGCTCAGCACTTCGAGGCGGCCGTCGGCCAATAAATACAGCGCGTGATCGGCGGTGTTTTCCGCCACCAGTAGTTCGCCATCGCGTAACTTGCGTAAACCCATTATGCTTGCGAGCGCTACACTTTCATTTTTGTCAAGCTCGTCACCCAAGGTCGACGCGCGAACTACGTTACCATCCACCACTGTACTCATCGTCATGCTTCCCTCCGCAGTCAGGTGCCCCTCGCTGCAAGATAGCGGTACGCGCAGGTCGTGTCCAGATACAACGGGATTTTCAGTTAAGAAGCGTAATGCGCGGGCAGCTCAATCAACAATGCGTTTGGCAATCGCCAAACCCAAGCCCGATGAGCCAGGGTTCAGGTTGCGACTTTTATCCAATTGATAGAAGCGGTCGAAAATGCGTGGCAATTCCTCATCCGGAATGCCACAGCCAGTATCGCTCACTTGCACGGCCACGCCACGCAGCGCCGGCGACAACACGAGCTCGATCACACCGTCGCGCGGCGTGTAGCGCAGCGCGTTTTCGATGAGGTTTTCTAGCACGCGTCCGACCAGACCGATGTCAGCACTTACGAACGGCAACGCAGGTTCGAAACGCGCGGCAAGGGTCACGTGTTTTTCGCGCGCGGCGAGTTGGAATTTCTGTACCGTGTCCTGCACCAGCTCCGGCAAACTGAAGGGCTCGCGATTGAGCCGGGTTTCCTGTGCGTCGAGCCGGGCCAACTCGAACAGCTCGCTTACCAGTGTGTTTAGCCGCTGGCAGTGCAAGATGGCGATTTCCAGATATTCGCGCCGCTGTTGCGAATCGAGCTTGTCTTGCTTGAGAAGCAGCGTTTCGATGTAACCGTGCAGCGTCGCAAGCGGCGTGCGTAGATCGTGCGACACGTTGGCCACCAGCTCGCGGCGCAAATTGTCAGTGTGTTTTAATGTCTCGACCTGCGCATTAATCTGCCGGGCCATATCGCCGAAGGTGGCGGTGAGGCGATCGATCTCGTCACCGCCCGAGTGCGGCACGACGGCGAGCGCTGGCATGTCGCCCGCCTTGAATGCGCGCATTGCATTGGTCAGACGTTGTAGTTTGCCCGTGAGCAACGCGAACAACAGCAGCCCCGCGAGCAATGACAACACCAGCACCGCGAGCAACATCCACGCGCCGACCTTGAGGATGTAGCTGCCCGCCAGCGTTTGCACCACATTGTCGTAATCCTCACCGCCCAGAATAATGTACAGATAGCCGTCGGTTTTTTCCGGCGTGCCGATGCGTGCGGCGGAAAAAACTTTTTGCCTGAAGGAGTCGCGCGGGTCGTCGCCTTGCACCGGCAAGGTCGCGTTACCGGCAAGCCAGCGCTGCACGGGATCGAGACTGACATGTGTGCGCTTCACCTTGCCCGGCTCGGCCGAATAGGCGAGCACCGCCCCCTCCGGGTCGAGCAGGTAAAACTCGATTGCGGGATTAATCACCATCATCATGTGGAACACGTCTTCGAGCGCGGCCTGATTCACCAGCTTGTCGCGGATCAGGGTTTTTTCTGCGGCAATGTGGCT
>JACQEQ010000305.1 GCA_016200445.1 Gammaproteobacteria bacterium
CAACATGCGCACGCCCGCCGCCTCGAAGCCGGGTACCATGCGAATGGAGTCGTGGTTGCCCAAAATACCAAATACCGGCCCCTTAAGGTGGACCCGCACACGCTGCATGGCTTCGATCACGGCATCGTACGGCCCATAGGTCTTGCCGCGAAAATCCCCGGTGAGCACGCACACGTCGTAGTCGATGTCGCACACACACTCGATCAACGCATGCGGGATTTGCGCATTCATGTCCAAATGCAAATCGGTGATGTGCAGGATGCGGAAACCGTCGAAGGCCGACGGCAGAGAGCGCAACACCAGCTCGTTGGATGTCACGCGCAATTGCAACGCATTGCGCATGCCGCGTCCATGCAAACCCAGACAGCTCAGCGCACCGCGAATCACATGATGGATTGAATACCAGTTTTCGATGTGGAAAAAATTAATTCCCTGCCCGAACACGCGCGCTTCGTAATCGGTCTCGATACCCAGGCGTTGTTGTAAATGCACGTGCCCGAGTCGAGCTTCCAATGCGGAATAAATATCTTTGTCCATAGATGGTGGATACGCCGATTTAAATGTTGAGCTACGCTACCATAGCCACGACACAGAATCTAAATTTGTAGAGCGGCACGTTCGACGGGCTACGTCTGCGGCTAACCCGCACTACATTTTTTCGCGCCGCTTGCGAATCTCGGCCAAGGTGTCGCGCGCGGCGGGTTCGCTCGCGCCACCCAAGTCCGCTGCATGTTGCGCCGCTTCCAAAGCATCGTCCCAACGCTGCAATTCGAGCAAAGTCATGGCGAGATTATTCCAGGCCGCGCCGAGCGTGGGTTGTTGCGCGAGCAACTCCCGGTAGACCTCTTCGGCCTGTGCGAATTGGCCCAATCCATAACGGCTATTGCCTAACCCGAGCCGCGCCGCCGGATTGCCGGGCCAACGCGCCAGTGCCGTAGTATATGCAAGTGCGGCGGCAACGAACTGTCGTTGAGTTTCCAATTCCGCGATGGCGCTCAGGTAACGGGTCTCGTCAGCTGTGACGGGCAGATGTTCGAGCGGCGTGACCAGCAGCGCCCAGTGCCGTGCCAGCCCCCAACTCCGTTCAAACTCGCCAAACCCCACGGTTGCGCGCGGCTCCCGTCCGGAGCGCAAAATTAACTCGCGCTGCGGCAAATCAAAGCCCACCACGACCGCGTAATGCCACACGGGTAACCACGAGAAACCGAGGTTTTGCAATACCAAAACCGCATGACCGGCAGCGATTTCGCGCAGCAATATATCGAGCTGTGGCTCCAGAACATAGGGTACACGAGCATGACGGCGTGTCGCGGCAAGTAACTCCACTTGCAGGCTGCACTGGCGGGCGGGCAAATACACCTGCGCAGCCAACTCTTCCGGCGTCACCGTAACACCGCTTGCATTGAGCACTGTGGCAAGTGCCGCCGGGCCACACTGATGATCTTCTTGAGGAAAAAAACCTACTGCGGTGAGTTCGGCATGCGAGCTTAATGACGACTCGTCAACACGCGGCACGGGCAGGCTAGTGCACGCGGTAATTCCGGACAGCAGAACGCCGCCCAACCAGCGGCGGGCGGCGTCGGCATTAAACACAGAAAGCAACCTTAGCGATGCCTGTGATTCACGAACGGAAACACATTGGTTAAGCCGAGAATGTCGGTGATCAACAACAATACAAAGATAAACAGTAAAATTCCGAACGGATCATCACCGGCGGCGGGGAGTTGTTGAATACTTTGCGCCAGGCTGTGCACCTCATCGGCACTCAAACTGTCGACGCGCGCCTGCACCTGCGCCGGTTCAACACCGTAATCAAGCAACGCGGCGCGCACATCCGCCCGCTCCAGTGCTACCGCCACGGCCGCGCGTTCTTGCTGCAACTGTTGTGCGTGCAACAACGCGTCAGTGCCGACCATCTGCGCTTGTGCCGCAGGCATAACGACGCTGGCAAATAAAAAGCTTGCGAGCATCAAAGCAACCACGGTCGATATACGCTTGCGTAACAGGTTCATACAAAAGCTCCTACAGTGAGTTAGATTGCTACTAGTATAGCAATGCGCGCCGTTAATTAACGTCCTTGATTGCGCATAGCAGTGAGCGCACTGCACACGGCGTTGTCAAACTCGACAATCTTGATCGGTTTGGTGAGATACGCATTGAAACCTGCCTCGATCGCTCGGCTAATTTCATGCGGCAGCGCATCGGCACTGACCGCCACGATCGGAGTGTGTTTAAGGGCATCCATACAGCGCATCTGTTTCAGTACTTCGTGCCCATTAAAATCAGGTAAATTAATATCGAGCAAAATAAGATCGGGCTGCAACGTCGGCGCCAGCGTCAAACCCTCCTTTCCGGTGAGCACGGAAATCAATACCAATTGCGGATGGCGCGCCACCATCCGTTCCACCAGCTCCAAATTCACACCGTTGTCTTCGATATAAAGCACCGTCCATGGCCTTGTATTTTCGTTTCGCGGCATCACCACGGCCTGCAACTGCGCATTTAATACGCGGCGAACCAGACTCTCTTCATCTCCTGCCAGCGGTATTTCAATCCACACAGTGGTGCCTTTATCTTGCAGGCTGTGCACACCCACACTGCCTTGCATCGCCTCGACCAAACCCTTGCTGATCACTAAACCAATACCTGCACCCTGCACCTGTGTGCGCTCCTGGCCGAGCCGGTTATAGACTTCAAACATATGCGGCAACAGGTCGGGAGGAATGCCAATGCCGGTATCGACGATGCTGACCCGCACATTGCCGCCGCCAGGCTCAACGCTGCAGACCACATGCACACTCCCACCATGACGATTGTATTTAATTGCGTTGGACAAAGGTTTAGCACCACTTGCCGCAAACGCAGCGGGTCAGCATGTACCACAAGCCCACTTGGTAATGGGTCGATCACAATGGAGATGCCGCGCGCGTGTGCATTGGCTTCCACCAGCACACAGCATTGCTGCAGCAGATCCGCAAGCACTACAGATTCGATATTGACTTGCAAGCGGCGCGCTTCAATACGTGCCAGGTCGAGTACATCGTTGATTAGATCGAGCAGATGCCATCCACCCTTGAGTATCTGTTCGACGCTTTGGTGATGCGAGGTCGGCAACATCGCCAGATCTGTATGCAGCATCTGGCCAAAGCCGAGAATGGCGTTCAACGGTGTGCGCAGCTCGTGACTCATGCGCGACAAAAATTCCGATTTAGCGAGGCTGGCCTGCTCTGCGGCTTGCATTGCTCCGCGCAGCTCCTGCTCGATCTGTTTGCGCCGGGTGATATCGGTGCGGATCGAGATATAGGACTCGGGCCTACCCTGTGCGTCGAGGAATGGCACGATGGTGGTGTTGACCCAGTAATACGCACCGTCTTTGCGGCGGTTTTCAATCTCACCATGCCAAGTTTGACCCGCTGCGATGGTTTCCCAAATAGTGTCGTAAAACGACTCGGGATGATGCCCGGATTTCAGCAGGCGATGATTTTGGCCGAGCAATTCGGCACGTGTATAACCACTGATGGCACAGAACTTATCATTGGCATAAACGATGGTCCCGGTCGCATCTGCCACGCTGACAATGGCATGCTGATTGAGTGCGGAAATGAGCTGATTTGTTTCGAAACTTGCTGGAGTAGGATTGGGATGAGTGTCGTCCATACGATTGAAAACCCCCAATATTTCTATAAATCTGAACGTTCACAGTTGTAAAATGAAATATCGTCATTTTTGTAAGGAACATGAGTCCGGGGGGGCTACCCGATGTTGCTCCGCACCAATAATTGACTAGAATGTGCGACCACGCGTATGGACGAGCTA
>JACQEQ010000330.1 GCA_016200445.1 Gammaproteobacteria bacterium
ATGTTCGGTTATGCCAGCAACGAAACCGATGTGTTGATGCCTGCCCCCATCTGCTACGCGCATCGCTTGGTGAAGCGTCAGGCCGAAGTGCGCAAGAGTGGTGTGCTGCCCTGGTTGCGTCCGGATGCGAAGAGCCAAGTCACGTTCCGTTATCAAGGCAACAAGCCGGTGGGTATCGATGCAGTGGTGCTGTCCACCCAGCATTCGCCGGACATCGCCCATAACATGCTCAAAGAAGCGGTGATGGAAGAAATCATTCTGCACGTGTTGCCGAAGGAATGGATCAGCAAGGAGACACGTTTTTACATTAACCCGACCGGCCGGTTCGTGATCGGCGGTCCGGTGGGCGACTGCGGTTTGACCGGGCGCAAAATCATTGTCGATTCGTACGGCGGTATGGCGCGTCACGGTGGTGGTGCGTTCTCCGGTAAAGATCCTTCCAAAGTGGATCGTTCGGCGGCCTATGCCGGTCGCTACGTCGCGAAGAACATCGTCGCCGCCGGTTTGGCGGATCGCTGCGAAATCCAAATTTCCTACGCCATCGGCGTGGCGGAACCGACCTCGATCACCATTGAAACCTTCGGCACTGAAAAGATTCCCCATGACCGTATCGTCGCATTAGTGCGCAAGCACTTTGACCTGCGTCCACGCGGCATCGTCAAGATGCTGGATTTGCTGAGACCGATCTATAAAGCCACGGCAGCGTATGGCCATTTTGGCCGTGAAGAACCGTCCTTCACGTGGGAGCGCACCGATAAAGCCAAGTTGTTGCGCGACGAAGCCGGCCTTAAGTAAATTCAACGAGGAATACCGAACATGGCAACACAAGCAGCAAAGAATCTCGCGCCCGACTTTAAAGTGGCGGATATGAAATTAGCCGATTGGGGCCGCAAGGAAATCCAGATCGCCGAGCACGAAATGCCAGGATTAATGGCCTTGCGCGAAGAATACAAAGGCAAGCAACCGCTGAAGGGCGCACGCATCACCGGCTCGTTGCATATGACGATTCAAACTGCCGTGTTGATCGAGACGCTGGCTGATTTGGGCGCGCAAGTGCGCTGGGCATCGTGCAATATTTATTCGACCCAAGACCACGCCGCCGCCGCGATAGCTGCTGCCGGAATCCCCGTGTTCGCCTGGAAGGGTGAGACGCTCGAAGAATACTGGTGGTGTACCGAGCAGGCATTGGCCTGGGCAGACGGCAAAGGCCCGAACATGATTCTGGACGATGGCGGCGATGCCACCATGTTGGTGCACAAAGGCGCGGAATACGAAGCCAAAGGCGTCGTGCCTGATGCGGATGCTAATGCCAACGAAGAATGGAAAGTGTTCCTCGGTCTGTGCAAGCGCAGTCTCGCGGCGAACCCGAAGAAATGGACCACGGTTGCCGCAGGCATTCATGGCGTCACCGAAGAAACCACCACCGGTGTGCATCGCTTGTATCAGATGCAGGAACGTGGCGAGTTGCGTTTCCCGGCGATGAACGTCAACGATTCCGTCACCAAATCCAAATTCGACAACCTGTACGGTTGCCGTGAATCGTTGCTCGACGGCATCAAGCGCGCGACCGACGTGATGATCGCCGGTAAGATCTGCGTGGTGCTGGGCTACGGTGACGTAGGCAAAGGCTGCGCACAAGCGTTTCGCGGGATGGGTGCCACCGTCGGGGTCACCGAGATCGATCCGATCTGAGCGCTGCAAGCTGCGATGGAAGGGTACCGGGTCGTGACTATGGACGACGCTGCTAGCCAGGGCAATATTTTTGTCACCGCCACCGGCAACGTGCACGTGATCAATCACGCGCACATGAAGGCGATGAAGAACGAAGCCATCGTGTGCAACATCGGGCACTTCGATTCAGAAATCGACATTGCGTCGCTGGAAAAATACGAATGGGATGAGATCAAACCGCAGGTGGATCACGTCACGTTCCCGGACGGCAAGAAGATTACCATTCTCGCCAAGGGCCGCTTGGTCAATCTGGGTTGCGCGACCGGCCATCCGAGCTTTGTCATGTCGGCGTCGTTCACCAACCAGACCATGGCGCAGATCGAGCTGTTCAACAATTACAAGAAATACGAAAACAAGGTGTACATCCTGCCCAAAACGCTCGATGAAAAAGTTGCACGTTTGCATCTGGCGAAAATCGGCGTGAATCTCACGCGCTTGAGCACAGAGCAGGCCGAGTATATCGGCGTTCCGGCGGACGGTCCGTACAAGCCGAATCACTACCGGTATTAATGGCTCACGCAACGCAGAGGTGCAGGGAGAATAATCGATATCTCTCTGCCTCTCTACGCTGCGTTGAATCTTGTTTGAGCTGAGAATGAAATGAATACACAAAAAAAATTCCCACGCCAATTCAGTTTCGAATTCTTTCCGCCCAAAACCGAGGAAGGCAAAGTCAAATTGCGTGCGACATGCGATGCATTGGCCAAGCTCAAACCAAAATATTTTTCCGTAACCTTTGGTGCCGGCGGTAGTACCCAGCAAGGGACCTACGACACGGTAGTCGAGATCCAACGCGACACCGGTATCGACGCTGCACCGCATTTGTCATGCATTGGTTCTACGCACGAAAATGTGCGCGCCATCCTCAAGAGTTATCAATCCCAAGGAATCCGCCGTATTGTCGCGCTGCGTGGCGACATGCCATCGGGCATGGTCGAGGCAGGGCAGTTCCGGCATGCCAACGAATTGGTCGCATTCATCCGTGCGGAAACCGGCACCCACTTTCATATCGAAGTGGCGGCTTATCCGGAATTTCATCCGCAAGCTGGACGTGCTTCGACGGATATCGAGCATTTCGTGAGAAAGGTGCGCGCGGGTGCCGACAGTGCCATCACGCAGTATTTCTACAATGCCGATGCGTACTACCGTTTTGTCGACAGTTGCGAGCAACACAACGTCGCCGTCGCCATCGTGCCCGGCATTATGCCGATTACGAACTACAAGCAACTCGCACGTTTTTCGGATGCCTGTGGTGCGGAAATTCCGCGTTGGTTGCGTAGACGGCTGGAAGAATTCGGCGACGATCTAGAATCGCTACGTGTGTTCGGTTTGGATTACACCGCAGATTTATGCCGCCGTTTGCTCGAGCAAGGTGCCCCAGGGTTGCATTTTTATACCATGAATCAAGCTGGCCCGACGACTCTGATCTATAACAACCTGTAAGTCACATTGCGGTCGTTATGTCCTACATCAATGAATCACTCTCCAGCGGCGAAAAAGTAGAGGCTTTGTTTAAGCTGCATTGGTTCGCACGCGTGCCCATGGCGTGCTGGATTATTCTCGGCATCCCTACACTGGGTCTTACGCTGTTTGTCGCGCTGTATGAATTTCTTAAGCTGAAATATACCGAACAGGGTGTGACTAACAAGCGTGTAATTTTCAAGACCGGCATCATCAGCCGTAAAACTGAAGAGATGACGCTCAAGTCAATTGAAACGGTAGAAATCGAGCAGGGAATCATCGGCCGGGTGTTTGGTTTCGGAAATCTCAAAGTCACCGGCCGAGGCATCAGCGATGTCATATTCAAAGGCTTAGCGGATCCTATGTCGGCCAAGCGACATATTGAAAGCGTCAGCAACCCTGTGGCGTAAGGCTTCTGTTCTTGGTAAACCCGGCGCTAAGAAATTATTATCTATCTATAAATATTGGCATCAGGTCACGAGAGATAAATATGGTAACCTTCCGCCGATTTTTAGGCATGTAACCTAATTTTAATACTGTGCTACGGTTAACAAATTGCAGTACTCTGTGCATCGATTTTGAACATAAGACGCTCGGTTGTTGCACGCTCTTCATGAGTCAGGGAGCGTGCGGATGTGACGCTTGATGGCCACATCAAAACACGGACGTTGTAACGAGGCGAGCATGAAAATAATTAGCATTATCGGGGCTGTTTTTTTGTCTGCTGTTTATTCCAATACCGTTTTAGCGCTGGGCAATATCAAAATCGACGGGTTTCTATCGTACGTCGCAACGCGTGGCTACAACGATGCGAACGCGTCTTACGATAACGGCGTTGCGACGAAAGACCTGGGTGTCGACACCCTCGGCAATCGTTTGGGTTTGCAGTTTTCCGCACAAATTGATCCAAACACCGATGTCACCGCACAATTCGTCGCGCGTGGCGGTCAACCCAATTACAACGTGGTAACCGATTTCGCTTACATTAATTACAAGCCCGACTCCAATTGGAAAATTTACTTGGGCAAGTACAAGATTTCGCAGTTCCTAGTTTCGGATTACTCCAATGTCGGATACGCCTATCCCTGGGTACGTCCACCGCGGGATGTTTACAGTACCAATCCGCTCGTGTCCTTGTCGGGCATCGACGTGTTCTACAAAAAGCCGTTAGGCAATACCAACTTCGTCGCGCAAGCGTTTTATGGCAGCGGTACCCATCAAACGTTTGTGCCGGCGCCGGTTCTTGACGCTATGGGTCCGGTTGGTCAGTCGTGGAAAGGTGTCTTGGTGCCCTTTAAAACGAATAGCACGCAAGGCTTCAATGTTGGACTAGCATCGGATGTCTACACCTTGCGCATAGGGTATTTTTCGACGCGTGTTGACGTTAACGTTGACTTGAATCGGCTTGGCCCAACCTATAACCCAAAGTTAAAAATGAGCATGCACGACGTTTGGGGTAGTTTTGGGGGACTAGGCTTTACCATGGACCTGAACAATTTTGTCACCTATTTCGAGTTCATCTCGCGTGATACTGCGCCAGAAATGAGATTTGCATTTCCTGATCAATTCGCCGGCTACCTGACGTTCGGCTACCGTACCGGAAAGTTTTTACCCTACGTGACATATTCGCAGCTCGATACCGGTGTAGATAAATCTGAGCTGGCTTTAAAAGAGCAATCCATAGCGCTGGGTTTGCGCTATGAAGTTTCTAATGCATCGGCGATCAAGTTTGAAGTCATGCAAGTGGTGCCGGAGAAAGGAAATCACGGATTGTTTTCCGATCCAGTTCAAGACGGAGTCGTCGCTACTGCAACGTACGACGTAATTTTTTAGTTCAAAAACAAGCTGGGAAAGATTTTGCTGATGATGTAAATGTGCGTTGAGTACTATGGGCACGGCCCGTAGTAAGGGGAGGGGTGACATGTCGGCACTGAGCGCATTCGGCCTTCGGTTATTGATACTTTTCGTCATGTCGTATGACGTGTTAGCTGACGACATCTTATCGCAGTTATTTAAAACCGAATCCGAGCTCGCTGAACAGGGCAACGCAGCAGCCATGTATATTGTCGGCACGATGTACGAAGAAGGTACCGGTGTTGACCAAAACGAAGAGCTTGCTGTTTCGTGGTTTCGAAAAGCTGCAGCACTGGGTAACCGGGAAGCGGAAGCAAAACTACTAAGTGTAAGCATGAAACGGGGCGCGCCGCCTTCGAAGGCTGATATCAACAATAAAGCCACGATGTATGAACGCGCCCGAGCCAACGAGTTAGAGTTAAAACTTGCGCGTGAGCGGCAGGCAGCTGAAAAGGCTCGACAAGAAGCCGAACAACTTAAAGCCGAGACCACGCGGGCCCGGTTACTTGAAGAGCAGCACGCGCGTGAGCGTGTGGAAGCTGAACGAGCCAAGGAAGCCAGCGAGAAGGCGCGCCGCTTGATGGATAAGTCGACCCTGCTTGAAGAGCAACAAAAGCGTGAAAAGGCTGAAGCAGACAAGGCGCACGCCGAAGCTGAAAAAGCACGGTTAGAATCAGAAAACGCACGTTTGCTCGGTGAGCGGCTCATACAAGAACGGGGGGTTCCTGCACCGTTTCCTTTGAGTCCGAATGAACCTGCCGATCCGCCGGCGGACACCACGGCGAACTCAACTGAATTTAAGGCCAATCCCTGCGACACTCCGTCGGCTCGCTTCATGTCGACCTGCCGGTAGAAAACCAAGCAGAGTATTTATTTCTTAGTCACGCGCTGAATCCGTTCCATCGCTTTTTCCAGATTCTGCATGCTGGTTGCGTACGAGATACGCACGTAACCCGGTGCGCCGAACGCCGAGCCCGGCACCAGCGCGACCCCGGCATTTTCTATCAAGTACTCGCCCAGCTGCAGGTCGTTGTGGATCCCTTCCAGACGGGTAATGAGTTTCCCTACATGCGGAAACGCGTAAAACGTGCCGTGCGATGCAATGCAGTGCACGCCGTCGATTTTGTTAAGCTCGCGTACCACGAAGTCATGGCGTTCCTTGAACACTTTGCACATTTTGCGAATGAAGGCTTGGTCGCCATCGAGCGCGACTTGGGCTGCGATTTGCGAAATCGAGGTTGGATTCGAGGTGCTCTGCGATTGCACGTTTTTCATCGCGTTGATGAGTTTCGCCGGGCCTGCCGCATAGCCGATACGCCAACCCGTCATCGAATACGCTTTCGACACGCCGTTCAGCACGATGGTCTGCTCGTAGAGATCGGGGCAGGTGTTGAGAATATTGGCGAACGGTTCGGGAGTCCACAGAATGTGTTCGTACATGTCGTCGGTCGCAACCAGCACCTGCGGATGTTTGCGCAGTACGTCGCCGAGTTGCAGCAGTTCCGCGCGCGTGTACGCCGCCCCAGTGGGATTGGACGGGCTGTTAAGCACAAATAAGCGCGTTTTTTTGGTGATGGCGTGCTCTAGTTGTTCCGGCGTGATCTTGAAACCCTGCTCGACACCCGCAGCAATAATCACCGGCACGCCGTCGGCCAGCAATACCATGTCGGGGTACGACACCCAATACGGCGCCGGGATGATGACCTCATCGCCTGGATTCAATAGCGCCTGCGCCAGATTAAAAAAGCTCTGCTTGCCGCCGCATGACACCAGCACCTGGTTGAGCTTGTACTCCAGCTTATTTTCGCGCGCGAACTTGTTGACGATCGCAGTTTTCAATTCCACCGTGCCGTCCACTGCGGTGTATTTGGTGAAGCCGTCGCGAATCGCTTTAATGGCCGCGTCTTTGATATGGTCCGGCGTGTCGAAATCCGGTTCGCCCGCACCCAGGCCAATGATGTCCTTGCCCTGTTTTTGCAGTTCTTGCGCACGCGCCGTGACCGCCAAGGTGGGCGATGGCTTGATGCGCTGCACGCGTTGTGAAAGCTGTATGTCCAAGCAAAATTTCCTCACAAAAATGAATCGCCGCCATACGCACACGCGCGCTTGGCAAAGGCGTGTATTATCCTGAAAACGACAGTTGACCGCTACAAGGTACGAGCAAGTACATGGAGTTGTTGAGGATGATTGCCGGAAACTGCATTGGACCAGAATCCCGATGAGCAAAAACTTCGCACTCGCTGCCGGCTTTGCACCGGCTGGTGACCAGCCGCAGGCGATCTACGGACTGCTTGATAACTTGCGTGCCGGTATGCAATACCAAACCCTGCTGGGGGTCACCGGCTCGGGCAAAACTTTCACGATTGCCAATGTGATACAGGACTTACAGCGCCCAACCATCATCCTGGCGCACAACAAAACCCTGGCCGCGCAACTGTACGGCGAAATGCGCGAGTTCTTCCCCAAGAACTCGGTGCAATATTTTGTTTCGTATTACGACTACTACCAGCCCGAAGCCTACGTGCCATCGACCGACACGTTCATCGATAAAGATTCGTCGATTAACGAACACATCGAACAGATGCGCTTGTCGGCGACCAAGTCGCTGCTCGAGCGGCGCGACAGCATTATCGTTGCCACTGTGTCGGCGATTTACGGTTTGGGTGATCCGCGCTCTTACCTGAACATGGTGTTGCACCTGACGCGCGGCGATACGCTGGACCAGCGCGCACTGCTGCGCCGCCTCACCGACATGCAATACCAGCGCAACGACGTGGAGTTGCGACGTGGCACCTTTCGGGTGCGCGGCGATGTCATCGACGTGTATCCCGCCGAATCCGACAGCGAAGCATTGCGCGTCGAATTGTTCGACGAGGAAATCGTCAAGCTCAGCGTGTTCGATCCGCTGACCGGCGAAATCGTCAACGTGGTGCCGCGCTATACGGTGTTCCCGGAAAATCATTACGTCACGCCGCGCCAAACGGTGCTCGATGCCATCGACCACATCAAGCAGGAATTGCGCGAACGGCTCGAACATTTGTATGCGGCCAACAAGCTGGTCGAAGCGCAACGCCTGGATCAGCGCACGCGCTTCGACATCGAGATGATGGTCGAGCTGGGTTACTGTTCCGGCATCGAAAATTATTCGCGCTATCTGTCCGGGCGCGCCGCAGGTGAGCCGCCGCCGACGCTGATGGATTACCTGCCGCGCGATGCGCTGCTGGTGATCGACGAAAGTCACGCAACCGTGCCGCAGCTCGGTGCCATGTATCGCGCCGACCGCTCGCGCAAGGAAACGCTGGTGGAATACGGTTTCCGTTTGCCGTCGGCGCTGGACAATCGCCCGTTGAAGTTCGAAGAATTCGAGCGCCTGATTCCGCAAACCGTTTTTGTTTCGGCGACCCCGGCGGATTACGAACGCGAACATTCCGGCGCGGTCGTCGAGCAGGTGGTACGCCCGACCGGCTTGATCGACCCGGTCATCGAAATTCGCCCCGCACTCACGCAGGTCGACGACTTGTTGTCGGAGATCCGCAAACGCACCGCCATCGGCGAACGGGTACTGGTCACGACATTAACCAAACGCATGGCGGAGGACTTGACCGATTACATTGGCGATCATGGCGTCAAGGTGCGCTACATGCATTCCGACATCGACACCGTCGAGCGAGTGGAAATTTTGCGCGACCTGCGCCTGGGTACTTTCGATGTGCTGGTGGGCATTAACCTGTTGCGCGAGGGTTTGGATATTCCTGAAGTGTCGCTGGTCGCCATTCTCGATGCCGACAAAGAAGGCTTTTTACGTTCCGAACGCTCGCTGATCCAAACCATCTGCCGCGCCGCGCGTCACCTCAACGGCCGCGCGATTTTGGACGCGGGTCGCGTCACCGGTTCGATGCAACGCGCCATCGACGAAACCGACTGCACGACATCATGGAAAGCGCGTATCCCGGTGCTCCAGGTTCGGCCAAACAATACGCTAAAGTGGCGGAAGAAATGCTCGAGTACGCCGTGACCGATCCGCGCAAGCTCGCGCAGAAGCTCAAGAAACTCGAACAGCAGATGTACAAGCATGCGCAGAATTTAGAGTTTGAAGAGGCCGCGCGGGTGCGTGACCAGATCAAGCATCTGCGTGAAGCGAATTTGGAATTAGCGTCATGAGTGTGTCGCAATGCGTGCGAAGTCTTTAAACTAAAGCTCAGATTTTCGTTCCCTCCCCCTGGAAGGGGAGGGCGAGGGTGGGGGTCGTTCTTAACATCAACCCCCATCCCAACTTTCCCCCTTCGTAGGGTGAAGGAGCAAAGCAAAAAATCGCGGCGTCCGCGCGCCTACAAAATCAAACCAACCAAGAGTCACTACATGCTGCACATTCACAACACCCTCACGCGCAAAAAAGAGCCGTTCACGCCCATCGATAAAACCAACGTGCGCCTGTACGTGTGCGGTATGACGGTGTACGACCTCTGTCACATCGGCCATGCGCGCGTGTTGGTGGTATTCGACGTGGTCGCGCGTTACCTGCGCAAGATTTACGGCGCTCAGCACGTGACCTACGTGCGCAACATCACCGACATCGACGACAAGATCATCAAGCGCGCCAACGAA
>JACQEQ010000331.1 GCA_016200445.1 Gammaproteobacteria bacterium
CGACCACCCCACCCCTGCGGGGCACCCCTCCTCGAAAATGAGGAGGGGAGGAACCCCAGCTACTGTTTGCGCCCACGCGCATAACGCAAGCGCGTCGTACCGTCAAGATCAGCCTTATCCAGCCACACCACATGCACATCGCCCGCATCGTCGAGTGCGATACTCGGATGTGCTTGCACACCGGGTCCGGACGCACCGGCGAACTTCATGTCATCGCTCCAGCCCGCGCCTTCCGGCCACGACAGCCACAGGTCGGCGGTGCTGTCGCGGTCGTCGTCCCACACGGCGATGACCTGGTCGCCATACGCCGCGACCGCAGGGTGCCACTGCGCGATATTATCGCCGAAGCTGTCTTGCACTTTTTGATTCTTGCCGAAGCTGCGCCCGCCGTCGTTGCTAAAAGCGGCATAGACGTCGTACCCCGACAGAAAATCGCGCTTGTCCAGCCACACGATGACCAAGCGCTGGTCGTCCTGACGCGCTAACGCTACACGCATCGCACCGGGACCGCGTCCAAGATTGCGGTTACGCGAGCTCGTCGCCGGTGCCGCCGCGTTGCGCGTTTCGTTCACCTGTTTCAGTGGTATGAACCGCACCCCGTCGGCAGAAAATGTTTGTGTGATGAAGGTATGGCCGTTGCGGCGATCTTCCCAAGCGACTGCGACGGCACCGCTGCGTGCCGGCGACAACGTCGGATACGCCTGATCGTCCTTAGCGGGTTCGCTGTCGGCAAACACGCGGCGTGCGACGGTAAGTTTGGATTTGTCGATGACCAAGCGTGCGACCGTGATGCGCGCGAAACGCCCGTCTTTTTCGGCCCACGCGGCATACACCACATCGCCGTCGGCGCCGACGCTGGCTTGTGCGGAATCATGTAACCCCAGCATGATCGTTTCGCTGGCGCTGCCGGCAGCCACGATGCGCGCGCGCACCCGTCCGCCCTCCTCCCACACCGCAATGAAACGCTCACCATCGAGTGCCGCAAGTGCCGGTTCATAACATTCATCGGGGCCGCTGAGCCGAAGCTCGCGGGCGAATGCTTCTGCTTCCGCAGCTTTGCTTGCAAAGTAGCAGCGCGGCGTGCCGTCGCGATTGTCTTCCCAGGCGACAGCGACCATGCCGCCGCGTGCCGCAATCGTTTTGCGCCCGGCGGATTCCAGATGATGGAACACGTGCTCGCCGTGCGCCGTGGTGACATCAAGCGGGGCATCAAAACTCCACGGCGCGGCGCTTGCAGCCGTAGTCAAGCCCAGGGTCATCCAAACGCACCACCCCATCCGCGCCATCATTTCTTAGATCCCAGGTATTCCATCAGCTTCTGCGTTTTGTAATGCCCGTCCGCAACGTAGTGATCGAAGTCCTTGAAGTCACCCATGGTCTTGAACCCCGGGGCTTTGAAGATTTCCTTGCCTTGCGCGTCGAGGTAAACGAACAGCGGTGTTGCGAAGGCACGAAAGCGTGTGCCCAGTTCCGCTTCAGTGATACGTTCGCCATTGGGCAAGGTCAGGCGTTTGCCGCTTTCGGCGTCGACATACACGAGCACGTAGTGATCGGTGTACAGTTTGCGCAACTCCGCGTTGGAAAACGTTTCGCGATTGGTCCAGTCGCACCACGCGCACCCGTAGCGGCCGAAGTAGACGAACAGTGGTTTGGATTCTTTGGCCGCGCGGCGCAGGCCTTCATCGTAAGATACGAAAGCATAATCCGGCGGCGCGTCTGCATGTGCCTGGTATTGCCATATTAGAGTGGCCAGCAATGTTGTAAACAGAACCATAATTTGATGTTTGTTAGGCATAGCACACCTCGCAAAATACCGTATTACATGGCCCGTTCGCCAAAGATCGCGGTGCCTACGCGCACCAGCGTCGCACCTTCGGCAATCGCAGCTTCCAAATCGTCCGTCATACCCATCGATAAAGTGTCGAGCTTGTAGCCATTTTGGAGCAACGCTGCGTACAACCCGTGCAACACACGAAATCCGGCGCGCTGCATTTCGAAATCCCGCTGCGGTGCCGGTATCGCCATCAAGCCGCGTAATCGCAACTGCGGCAACGCGCCAATCGTGTGCGCCAATGCGGCAACCTCCGTCGGAACCGCGCCCGATTTACTGGCTTCGCCGCTAACATTCACCTGAATACACACATTCAACGGCGGCAGTGTCGCCGGGCGTTGCTCGTTCAAACGCTGCGCAATTTTGGCGCGCTCGACACTCTGCACCCAAGCAAAATGGGCTGCGATATCGCGTGTCTTATTCGACTGTATCGGCCCGATAAAATGCCATTCAAGCGGCAGATCCGTGACCGCGCTCATCTTTGTCAGCGCTTCTTGCGCGTAGCTTTCGCCGAAACAAATCTGGTTTGCACCATAGGCGGCGCGAATTGCCGCTGCCGGATGCGACTTGCTGACGGCGAGTAAGCGCACACTGCCGGGCGTGCGGCCAAAACGTTGTTCAGCCTGCGTGATTCGCGTGCGAACCACGGCAAGGTGTTGGGTAATGTGGTTCAAGTTAATCAAGGTGTGTCCGGGTGCCGTTATAACGGGTGCAACTCGAATCTGCTAATGTTTGAGCAGCGTGCGGTTAACCCGCAACACAGAATACGATTATAGGTGACCGATGGATATCGCAGAACTATTGGCCTTCAGCGTCAAAAACGGCGCTTCCGATTTGCACCTGTCGGCGGGTGTGCCGCCGATGATTCGTGTCGACGGCGATATGCGCCGCATCAACCTGCCAGCGTTGGATCACAAGACCGTGCACGGTTTGATTTACGACATCATGAACGACAAGCAGCGCAAGGACTACGAAGAATTCTTGGAAACCGATTTCTCGTTCGAGATTCCGAGCCTGGCGCGTTTTCGCGTCAACGCGTTTAACCAGAATCGCGGTGCGGGCGCCGTGTTTCGTACCATTCCGACCAACATCCTCACACTCGAAGAATTGGGCTGTCCGGCGGTGTTCAAGGAGATCGCCAAGAATCCTCGCGGCTTGGTGCTGGTGACCGGGCCTACCGGTTCGGGCAAGTCGACCACGTTGGCGGCGATGGTGAACTTCGTCAACGAAAGCGATTATGCGCATATCTTGACAATTGAAGATCCGATCGAATTCGTGCACGAAAGTAAAAAGTGTTTGGTCAACCAGCGCGAAGTACATCGCGACACGCTCGGCTTCGCCGAGTCGCTGCGCTCGGCGTTGCGCGAAGATCCCGACATTATTCTGGTCGGCGAAATGCGCGACCCGGAAACCATCGGCCTGGCGTTGACCGCTTCTGAAACCGGGCACTTGGTGTTCGGCACTTTGCACACCAGTTCGGCAGCAAAAACCGTAGACCGCATTATCGACGTGTTCCCGGCCGCCGAAAAAGAAATGGTGCGCTCGATGTTGTCGGAATCGATGCGCGCGGTGATTTCGCAAACGCTGCTGAAAAAAGCCAGCGGCGGCCGCGTCGCCGCGCACGAAATCATGATCGGCACTCAGGCGATTCGTAACCTGATTCGCGAAAACAAAATTCCGCAAATGTATTCGGCGATTCAAACCGGACAACAATACGGCATGCAAACTCTCGATCAGAATCTGGCCGAGCTGGTGAAGAAAGGCGTGGTCAGCAAACAGGAAGCGCGCGTCAAGGCCGCGAACAAGGATTCATTTAATTAGGGTAGGTAGGCCGAAATCAATGGAACTGATAATAAGTAAATACCCTGCCCCATTCCAGTCTGCGCTCCTTCCCCCTGCAAGGGGTTGGGATGGGGCAGATTTCTCTCTGCGCGCGCTATCACGCAAGCTGAGTCATGAATAACGTCGAAGAGTTCCATACCCTGCTGCGCACTATGGTCGAGAAGAAGGCGTCGGACCTGTTTCTGACCGCCGGTCTGCCGCCGTGCCTGAAAATTCACGGCAGTTTGCTACCGATCGGTACAGAAACGTTCAGCCCCCATCACGTGCGCGCGCTGGCGTATCAAATCATGAACGACGATCAGCGGCGCGAATTCGAAACAACGCAAGAATGTAATTTCGCGTTGTCAGACCCAACCATCGGCCGCTTTCGCGTCAACGTGTTCGTGCAGAAATACCAGGTCGGCATGCTGTTGCGCAAAATCGAAACCAAAATTCCCTCGCTGGACGATTTGCATTTGCCACCGGCGCTTGCTGACTTGGCCATGAGCAAGCGCGGCTTGGTCGTGATCGTCGGTGCCACCGGCTCGGGCAAGTCCACTACGCTGGCGGCGATGATCGGCCACCGCAATCAAAACAGCAGCGGTCACATCATCACCATCGAAGACCCGATTGAGTTCATCCACGAACACGCTGGTTGCGTGATCACGCAACGCGAAGTGGGCGTGGATACGCAGTCGTTCGAAAATGCGTTGAAGAACACGTTACGTCAGGCGCCGGATGTTATCTTGATCGGCGAAATTCGCACCCGCGAGACCATGTCGCACGCCATCGCATTTGCCGAGACCGGGCACCTGTGCTTCGCAACCTTGCACGCCAACAACGCCAACCAGGCGCTGGACCGCATCGTCAACTTCTTCTCCGACGACCGGCGCAATCAATTGCTGCTGGATTTATCGCTCAACCTCAAAGCGGTGGTTGCCCAGCAACTGGTGCCGACGCCAGACCGCCAAGGCCGCCGCCTGGCGCTGGAAATTTTGCTCAATACTCCGCTGATCGCGCAGCTCATCCACAAAGGCGAATTCCACAAACTCAAAGAAGTGATGAAGAAATCCACCACCTTGGGCATGCGAACGTTTGATCAAGCGCTGCTGGAATTATACGCGGCCGGAGAAATTTCCTACGAAGACACCCTGCACCATGCCGACGCACCCAACGAGCTGCGCTTATTAGTCAAGCTCGGCAAAGACGGCGGCATCGATAAGCTGCAATCGGCGTTGGACGGGATGGAGTTGATTGAGCCGCAGCGGTAATTGAACTTACTTGATATCGAGCGTGGCGTCGGGTAAAAACTGCCAAGTGCGGGTGATATGCAGCACCGAGAAGTCTTTCAGAAAATCTGGTGGAAACGGTGCAAATGGCGCAGCCAAATGCACGATGCGTAGCGCGGCATTGTCCAAATTTTTTTGGCCCGACGAGCGACGGATCGTGACATCGACAATCGTGCCGTCCGGGTTGATTGCCACGTCCAAGAGTATGTCTCCGGTTAAATTACGCTGCTTGGTTTCATCGGCAAAATACACGCGACTGGCTGTTTCGATTTTGTGTTCCCAACCCGCCAAGTAAGACGCATATTTGTATTCCTTCGCGGGCGGTCCGTAGAGGAATTTAGGGTGTGGGCGGGGCGCAGGCGTAACTGGAATCTTCTGCTGTAGCTCGGCATCGGCTGACTCTAGTCTTTCGGCCATGCCTGAGCTGTAAAAGCTAAGCAACAGAATCCAAGTGACACAGAAGAATGTCGCTTTGAACATTGGACGGGAAAGAGTTGATTGAATCACAGCCGTCTTGTCATTGGCTTCAAGTTAGGCAGCGTGGCGATGCACACGTTTTTCCACTTCGGCACCCACCGTACGTTGGGCTAGACGCAAGTCGTAATCCGCTTGCAGTCCCATCCAGGACTCGGGTGAGACGCCAAAGTACCTCCCAAGTCGCAGTGCGGTGTCTGCCGTGATTCCGCGTTTACCGTTCACGATGGCGCTGATGCGCCCGGGCGGTACAGCGATCTCGCGCGCCAGGCGGTTGATGCTGATGTCCAGCGGTTGCATGAATTCCTCGAAAAGAATCTCGCCAGGGTGTATCGGGGATAGCAATTTTGGTTTAGCGGCCATAGGTCACCTCAGTGATAGTCGACAATCTCGACGTCATAAGCATCTCCGTCCTTCCAGCCAAAGCAAAGGCGCCATTGGTCGTTGACGCGAATGCTGTGTTGCCCTTTGCGGGTGCCTTTAAGCGCTTCCAGACGGTTTCCGGGGGTGCGCGCAGATCATCCAGTACCTTTGCACGATGCAGATACAGCAATTTGCGGCGTGCAACGCGCTCGATCGCTCGAAACCGCACATTGTCCTGATCGCGAAACAACGCTTCGGTATCGCGACAATTGAAGGATCGGATCATGGTTGAGATAGACTATGACGCACCGCGTAATATGTAAAGCGGTCTAGTCAGCAATGCGGCGAGAAAATATCGCGCAATCAATTAAAGACTGCTTGCGCATCAAACACCGGCCCATCCACACACACACGTTTCATGTACACGCCGGTGTCGGTCTTGACTTCTACTGTGCAACCGGCGCAGCCGCCGACGGCGCAGGCCATGAATTCTTCCAGCGACACTTGGCAGGGGAGGTTGAATTCGCGGGCAAGTTTAGCGGTGGCTTCGAGCATCGGGTGCGGGCCGCAGGCGAATATTTCCACTTCGTTACGTTGTTCTGGAGTGAGTGTGACGAGCCAGGCGCGCGCGATGTCAGTGACGTAGCCGTCGAAACAGCCGGGATAGTTTTGTTTGCTGGCGAGGCGGCTGGGAATGCCCCAGTCTTCCATCAGCGGCATCGCGCCGATGACGCCGGGCGGCATGCCGGGCACCATGATTTGCGACGGTCGGGTGGTGAATGGGAATGGCACTTCCGAGCCCATGATGACGAAGGGTTTGTAAGTTTTGAGTGCGCGCAGATGTTCAGCGATGAATACCATCGGCGGTATGCCGACGCCGCCGCCGATCAACAGCGCGCGTGGCCGTTCGCTGTGCGGGGCGAAGGGTACGCCGATGGGGCCAAGGATTGACAATGATTCGCCGACCTTGCGCGTCGCCAGCAGGCGTGTGCCCTCGCCCAGGATTTTGTACAGAAAATCGACCCAGCCTTCGGCTGCGTTGACGCGCATGATCGACAGCGGGCGGCGCATCGGCAATAAATCGGCGCAGCGGATGTGCGCAAAGCTGCCCGGTTGCGCGCGAGCAGCAATACGCGGGGCCTGTACCCGCAGCACATATTGATCACCGGGATGCGCAGTGTGCGCAAGGATGCGCGCCTCGTCTTCGAGGAATATGGTATTGCGATGAGGTTGATTCATGACTTTATCTCTGGCGAGGGCGCAGCGCCGCTACGATTAATTTTGAAACACGATCATGCCGCCGACCAGCGTGTAACGCACGCGCCCCTGTAACTCCCAGCCGCTGAACGGTGTGTTGCGTCCCTGGCTCACGAGCTGGGTTTCGTTCACCGTCCAAAACGCATGCGGATCGTAGATGCACACATCGGCGGGAACGCCGACATTCAATGTGCCCGCGCCGATGCCCAAAATCTTTGCCGGGCCGTAGGTCACGCGGTTGATGAGGTCGCTGAGTTTCATCCCGCCTTCTTGACCTGCACGCAGGCTCAGCGGCAGCAGGGTTTCGATAGCCGTGATACCGGGTTCGGTTTCGGCGAATGGCGCGAGTTTTGCATCGGCGTCGTGCGGCTGGTGATCGGAACAGATCGCCGCAAGCGTGCCGCGTGTGAGCCCAGTGAGTAATCCGGCACGGTCACGCGCACTGCGTAAAGGGGGGCGGACGTGACAATTTGCATTGAAGTCGCCGACGTCCATATCGGTGAGTTGTAAATGATGCGCGGTAACATCGGCGCTGATCGGCACGCCGTCGTATTGCACGCGTGCCACCATTTGCACTGCACGTGCGGTCGACAAATTGCCGAAGTGCGCGCGTACACCGGTTTGTTGAATCAGCAGCAAGTCGCGGCCTACCGCAATGGTCTCGGCAGTTTCAGGAATGCCGGTCAAACCGAGGCGCGCGCTCACTGGGCTTTCGTGCATCACGCCGCCGCTCAGCCAGGGATCTTCGCTGTGCAAAAATACCGTGAGATCGAGGCTGGCGGCGTATTCCATCGCACGCCGCATCACTTGCGTATCGGTGATCGCTTTGAGTGCATTGCTGACGCCTACGCAACCGGCTTGCTTGAGTGCATGCATTTCCGAAAGCTGCGTACCGCTCAATCCCTGTGTTAGCGCACCTAACGTCACGACCCGCGCCTTACCCGCAAGCCCAGCACAATGATGAATTAAGTCGGCGACCGCCGGGTTGTCGATCACCGGTTCAGTATCGGGTGGACAACACAAGGTAGTCACGCCGCCGGCAACCGCAGCAGCGCATTCGCTGGCGATGGTGCCTTTGTGTTCGTGGCCGGGTTCGCGTGGCCGCGCGCGCAAGTCCACCAGGCCGGGGCAGACCACCAGTGCGGTTGCGTCGATGATTTGATCTGCCGCAAATCCGGCCGGAGCTTGCAGCACGCCGGCAATGCGGCCGTCGGCGATCCACACATCGCCGAGCTGGTCGATTTGGTTGGCGGGGTCGATGACGCGTGCACCGCGAATATGAATACGTTTCATCCCCGGTCTCCAGTGCGGCGTGTTTCAGCGTCGTCGCTCGCACCGCGTCCCAGCACCATCGCCATGATCGCCATGCGCACCGCGATGCCGTTAGTCACCTGCTCGAGAATCACCGAGCGTGGACCATCGGCCACGCGCGAGTCGATTTCGACGCCGCGATTAATCGGGCCGGGATGCATCACAATCGCATCGTGTTTGGCGCACGACAGTTTGTCTTCGGTCAGGCCATAAAGCTGGTAGTACTCGTGTTCGCTGGGTAAAAACGCGCCCTGCATGCGTTCTTTCTGCACGCGCAGCATCATCACCACGTCGACATCGGCAAGCCCGGCACGCATGTCGTGAAACACATGCACGCCGAAGGTGCTGACGTCGCGCGGGATTAACGTTTTGGGGCCGATGACGCGAATTTCATGGGCGCCAAGTAATGACAAGGCATGAATCTGCGAGCGCGCCACCCGCGAATGCAAAATATCGCCGACGATCGCAATGCGCAGTTTGTGAAACTCGCCCTTGTGGCGGCGGATGGTGAACATGTCGAGCATCGCCTGCGTGGGATGCGCGTGGCAGCCGTCACCGGCATTGACTACGCTGATGTGCGGCGCCACGTGGCGCGCGATGAAATGCGCTGCACCGCTGCGTGCGTGCCGCACCACGAACATGTCGCAATGCATCGCTTCCAGATTGCGCAGCATATCCAACATGCTTTCGCCCTTGCTGGTCGCCGAGGTGGAAATATTGATATTGAGCACGTCAGCCGACAAACGTTTAGCCGCCAGTTCGAACGTCGTGCGGGTGCGCGTGCTGGCTTCGAAAAATAAATTGGTGATGGTCTTGCCGCGCAGCAACGGCACTTTTTTCACCGCCTGCGCACCGACTCCCGCGAACGACTCCGCAGTGTCGAGAATCTCAGTGAGAATCGGCCGGGTTAAACCTTCAACAGTGAGGAAGTGGCGCAGCCGACCCTTGTCATCGAGTTGGATATTGCGCATGGTCATGGTGATTCCAGCACCGTGAGTTTGAGTGGCTCAGGACCGCTGAGCTTGACATGTTCATGCGCCGCGAGCGGCAGGCGTTCACCTACCACGCAGGCTTCGACCGGTAGTTCGCGCCCGCCGCGATCCACCAGCGCGACCAGCAGCACCGACGCCGGGCGGCCCCAGTCGAAAATCTCATTGAGCGCAGCGCGCACGGTGCGGCCGGTGTGCAACACGTCGTCAACCAGAATGATGTGCTGATCATCGAGCGTGCGCGGCAAGCTGGAGGGTTTGACCTGCGGATTAATGCCGATGCGCGTGAAATCGTCGCGGTAAAAAGAAATGTCAAGCTCGCCAAGCGGCTGGCTCAGATGCAGGCGCTGGTGCAGTTGCCGCGCGACCCAAACACCGCCGGTATGGATGCCGACCATCATCGGATCACGAATCGCGCGTTGCGTCAGCAACGCTTTGAGCTCGGCCGCCATGCGGTCCAACGTGGCGTTGATGTCGTGAGTGAGGGTCACTAGTAGTCCGTTCCGCCAAAGCGCATACATGAAACCGCGTGTTTTTTCGCCACGCGTCGTTGCAGCCCCTTGCCGCACAATGAGTGCGGCTGCGCGTCTACGCCTCGCCTGGCAAAAAAATCCATCGGTTTCATTTTGTCAGCCCTCTGGCGGAACAGACTACTAGCGCTTTTGCTCCAACCAGCTTTGCAGGATCAATTGGGCAGCGAGTTTATCAGAATCGCGGTCGCGCTTGGAGCCCGGCTGTGCCAGCAGGTGTTGAGCTTCGATGGTCGACAGCCGTTCATCCATGGTGTGCACCGGTAACTTGTAGCGCTCGCGTAATTGGTTGCAGAAGCGTCGCACGAGCGCGGTGCGCGGATTTTCAGTGTCGTCCATATTCAGCGGTAGACCGACCACCAGTTCAGCGGGTTGCCATTCGGCGATCAGGCGCGCGATTCCGTTCCAGTCGGGTTGGTTGTTGACAGATTGCAGGGTGACGGTTCCTGTGGCGGTGCGCGTGATCTCCTGCCCGACCGCGACACCGATGCGCCGGGTGCCGTAGTCGAAGCCGAGGTAAGACTTGGGAGGCATCATCAATCAGTGTGACGAATGTAGGGGCGCACCCATGTGTGCGCCCGTGGGCTGGGAGGGGCACGCAGGCTTAAGGCGGACACACGCGTCCGCCCCTTACGCGTGACCGACATCGTTCGACATGCGCGACAGGTCGATCCCCAGCGATGCGGCGGCGACCTCCGAGCGTTTATCGACCGGCGTATCGAACATAACCTTGGCATCTGCCGGTCCGCTCAGCCAGGCGTTTTCCGCCATTTCTTTTTCCAGCTGCCCCGCGCCCCAACCGGCATAGCCCAGCGCAATCAACGCATGCTTCGGACCTTTTCCCGCAGCCACTGCGGCCACGATGTCGCGCGATGTGGTCAAGCCGATACGGCTGGCGATTTTCAACGTGGATTCCCATTTACCGATCGGTTTGTGAATCACGAAACCGCGGTCGGTATGCACCGGGCCGCCTAAAAATACCGCCTGTTGCGATATGTCGGGATCCGCGCCCTCGATGTTCATCTGCTCCAGCACTTCGCCGAATTTAAGATCCAGCGGACGGTTGATCACAATCCCCATCGCGCCGCTGGGATTGTGCTCGCAGATATAGGTGACGCTGTGATGGAAGTTGGGATCGGCCAGCGCCGGCATGGCGATCAGGAAATGATTGGTCAGGGAGGTGAATTCAGTCATGTCGCTAGTATCGGGCACGTACTTAGCATGTGACAAGCGCGCTCATTTAGTATCCAGCATGCCGCCGGGCAAAAACTGCCAGGTGCGGGTGATGTGCAATACGTTGAAGTCTTTCAGAAAGCTGGCTGGAAACGGTGCGAACGGCGCCGACAGGTGCACGATGCGCAACGCGGCGTCGTCCAGGATTTTTTGCCCCGACGAGCGCCGGATGGTGACATCGACAATGGTGCCGTCGGGATTGATCGCTACATCCAATAGCAGGTCACCTTTCAAGTTGCGCCGCCGGGCTTCGTCGGGGAAATTCACGCTGCCGACTTTTTCGATCTTGCGATCCCAATCCGCCATATACGAAGCATATTTGTATTCTTTTGCGCTGGCGCCGGTCAGGAATTTCGGCCGCGGTCGTTTCGCGTTGGACTCCGATATCTCGCCCAGCGATGCATTCACACGCGCAATTTCTTGGCCGCGCCGCACCAAATCCTCAGCAGTCGGCGTTTTCAATTCCGGCACTTGCGGGCTCGTGGGTTTTTTGTCCGGTGCAACGTAGTCGGAGCGCACCGCAGTGAGCACCTCGCGTTGCACGTCTTCGGGCAACGGCTGTTGTTTTATCTGCGGCATAAATTCCGGGGAGGTCGTATCGTCGGCGGTGGTCACCATCGCGGGATTGGGCGAGGTGGGCCGGCGCTTGTCGGCGGCGTCGCCACCGCCTTCCTGATTAGACTGGGCGAGATAATCGGCATTCTCGGGCGCACGCTCGGAGCGGTTGGGCACCAGAATCACTTCCA
>JACQEQ010000027.1 GCA_016200445.1 Gammaproteobacteria bacterium
GAAGCGTTTACCACGCTTACGCAGCGCTTCATCGACGAGATGAACCACGGCGCGCACGCGTTGGGTGTGATCCCGCCGGATCAGGAACCGCGCGCGACCGGTTATATCGGCGAGATCGTCGCGATGATCGAAACATTAGTCAAGAACGGCCATGCCTACCCGGCGAAGAACCATGACGTGTACTACGACGTCAGCAAATTTTCCGGCTATGGAAAACTCTCCGGCAAGCACACCGAAGACTTGCGCTCGGGCGCGCGCGTCGAAATCGACGAAGCCAAGGACGATCCGCTCGACTTCGTGTTATGGAAAGCCGCCAAACCCGGCGAGCCGAGCTGGGATTCACCGTGGGGCAAAGGCCGTCCCGGCTGGCACATCGAGTGTTCCGCGATGGCGACCCAATGCCTCGGTAATCACTTCGACCTGCACGGCGGCGGCATGGACCTGCAATTTCCGCATCATGAAAACGAAATCCTTGTACACCGCATTGCGCGGCCTCTCCGTCGGCGCGGGGGTGTCCAGTAGTGAGCACGAGCAGCGTTTTACAGCGGCGATGGATGATGACTTTAATACGTCCGGCGCGATCGCGGTGTTATTCGACCTTGCCAATGAAGTGAATCGGCTGCGCGCGGAAAGAAATATCGATAGTGCTCTGCGTGCTGCGACCAGTTTGAAAGCATTGGGCAGTCAGCTCGGTGTGTTGCAACGCGATCCTGAAGTTTTTTTGAAAGGAGAGGCACGCAGTAAAGGTGCCGGGCTCAGCGACGAACAAATTGATTCGCTAATATCCCAGCGCCTCGACGCCCGCAAAAATAAAAACTGGCAAGAATCCGACCGCATTCGCGACCAACTCAAAGCCACAGGTGTGATTCTCGAAGACGGACCCAAAGGCACAACTTGGAGACGCGGGTAGGCAGCTATTCGCGATGCAGCACGTCATCAATGACTTTGCGCTTTAAGTGCGGCGCAAATAATTCGATGAAGGCGTACATGTAGCCGCGCAGATATTTTCCGCGATGCAGCCCAATGTGGGTGGTGTTGGAGGCAAATAAATGGCTGGCATCGAGGCTGCGCAATCCGCTATCGCGTTTGGTATCGAAGGCCATTTTTGCCAGGATGCCGACGCCGAGGCCGAGTTCCACGTAGGTTTTGATGACATCAGAGTCCATGGCAGTGAGCGCCATGTTGGTCTTCAGATTATTGTCGCTGAAGGCCTTGCTGATCAACGAGCGGCCCGAGAACGAATAGTCGTAGGTGATCAGCGGAAATTCCACCAGGCGTTCAAGGGTCAGTTCGCGATCTTTTAGCAACGGATGGTCGGGCGGCGTCACCACGCAAAATTCCCATTTATTGCAAGCTAAAGTGACCAGCGACTTGTGCATGTTGGCGGTTTCGCTAGCAATGGCCAAATCGGCAATGCCGGCCATGACCATATCGGAAATTTGTTCCGGGTTACCTTGATGGATACGCAAGCGCACGTCGGGATAGTGTTGTTTGAAGGCCTTGATCGTTTGCGGCAATGCGTATTGCGCCTGCGTATGCGTCGTCGCAAGCGAGAACAGGCCCTGATCTTCCTTGGTGAATTCGCTACCGATCTGCTTGATGTATTCGACCTCGCGCAACACCGCTTCGGCACGTTCCAAAATCACCTTGCCCGGTTGCGTCACGGCGACGAAGCGCTTACCGTTGCGCTCGAAGATTTTCACTTTTAATTCTTGTTCGAGCAGCCGAATCTGGGTGCTGATCCCTGGTTGCGCGGTGTGCAGAAGCTCCGCGACCGCCGACACATTCAGCCCACGCCGTGCTACTTCGCAGATATATTGTAGTTGTCTTAGTTTCATTGCCTGGTCTCGATATCCATGCTGTTTCGATGCGTCGCTAACGCAGACACTGCGAACAAACACTGGGGTCGGACTCTGTATCGACAATTTTCAGAAAGAATTAAGCATCAGGAAAAAACTAAGCAAAGTTACGGTGCGATGGAAGAACGAATGGCGGTGGCGAGTTGTTGTTGCCGGTCAGGATTATTCAGCGGGAGATTCTGATCGTCAGTGATGTAGAAAATATCTTCGACGCGTTCGCCGAGGGTTGCGATCTTGGCATTTTTCAGGCGCACGTTGCATTTGATCAGCGCTTGACTGATTTGCGCCAGCAAACCGGGGCGATCGGTCGTCACAACTTCCATCACGGTGCGTGCCTGAGTTGGGTCGTCGCTAAAATTAATTTGCGTGGGGATGGTGAATTGTTTGAGCTGACGCGGTACTTGCCGTTTTGCGGCGGGCGTCAGGGCGCCTGGTTTCAACAGAGCGCGGGTTACGGTTTCGACGATTTCGCGCAGGCGTGCCGGGTTGTTGATCGGTGCGCCGGTTTCTTCCAGCACGGTGTAGGTGTCGAGCGTGTAACGGTCATGCGTGGCAATAATGCGCGCGTCGACGATATTCAGGCCGAGCTGGTCCAGTGCCTGCGTAATGGTTGCAAATAAAAAGTCGCGATCTTGCATGTGAATAAACACCGCCGTCCCGCCGCGCCCGTCTTGGCCTTGCGACTGCACCAACACCAGCGGAGTAGCGCGATCCCGGTGTTGCAGAATGGCTTGGGTATGCCACGCCACACGGTCTGCAGAATAACGTTGAAAATAATCGTCGCCGTAATTGCTCCACACCTGTTCGATGTTGTGTTGCTGCACGCCCAAGTTCTGGAGCAAGTGCAGCGCTTCAGTGCGCGTTTCGCGCACGATGTCTTTTTGGTCGAGGACATTATCCAACCCACGGCGGAAGGCACGCGAGGTGGCCAGGTAGAGTTCCCACAGCAACGAGTCTTTCCAGGAATTCCATAAGGTCGGATTGGTCGCGCGGATGTCGGCGACGGTGAGCAGATATAAATAGTCGAGCGTGGTTTGGTTTCCGGTCACGGTAGCGAAATCGTTGACGACCTTGGCGTCGCTGATGTCTTTGCGTTGCGCGGTGCTTGACATTAACAAGTGGTGTTTCACCAGCCACACCAGCAGGCGCGTATCGTATTCGCTTAAGCCGTGTGCATGCGCGAAGGTCCGCGCTTCGTCGCCGCCCAGTTCGGAGTGATCGCCGCCGCGGCCTTTGGCGATGTCATGAAAGATTCCGGCGAGATACAGCACTTCCGGTTTGGGGATGCGCTGGATGAGTTCGCTGCACATCGGTAATTCATGCGCGAATTCCGGCACCGTCATGCGGCGCATATTGCGAACCACGAACAAGGTGTGTTCATCGACGGTGTAGTGGTGAAATAAATCGTGTTGCATTTGACCGACGATGCGTCCGAACACTGGCAAATATTCAGCAAGCACGCCATAGCGGTTCATGCGCCGCAGTTCGTGCGTGAGCCCATGCGGCTGGCGTACCAATTCCATGAACAGGCTACGGCTGCGCAAATCGTTACGAAATTTATCGTCGATCAAGTTGCGGTGGCTGCGGATCAAGCGAATGGTTTGTGCTCGCACGCCTTTGATTTCGCGGTGTTGCGCAAGCAGTAAAAAAATTTCCAGTAACGCGAATGGATAACGTTTGAAGATGCCTTCATGCACGACTTCAATAAAACCGTTGCGGGTTTGAAAGCGCTTGTTCACCGCGATTGGCGCGGCGGCGATATCGCCCAAGATTGCTTCGTCGAATAGCTGCAATAACATTTCATTGAGCCGGTTCAGCTCCATCACGGTGCGATAGTAGCGTTTCATGAACGCTTCGACGGCAAGACGTGACCCTTCTTCGTTATAGCCGAAATGTTTGGCGAGCGTGCGTTGATGATCGAACGACAGCCGGTCTTCGCGCCGCCCGGCCAGCGAGTGCAATCCGAAGCGCACGTTCCACAGAAATTTCTGGCCGTCGTTCAGCGCCGTGTATTCGGCTTCGCTCAAAAATCCGTGTGCGACCAGCGCATGCAAAGTGCCGGCACCGAAATGGCGTTTGGCGACCCAGCCGATCATCTGAATATCGCGCAAACCGCCCGGACCTTCCTTGATGTTGGGTTCGAGGTTGTAAGAGGTGTCGTTGAATTTATGGTGGCGCGCAATTTGTTCGGCGAGTTTGGCGGCAAAGAAATCTTTGCTTGGCCACACTTCGTCCGGCCCGACCGACGCGAGCATTTGGTCGTAGAGCGCATGCGGGCCGCACAGCAAACGCGACTCCATCAAATTGGTCGCCGTGGTCACGTCGGCACGCGCTTCTTGCATACACTCCGCGACGTTGCGTACGCTGTGGCCGATCTGCAAACCGATGTCCCACAGAAACGTGACGAACAGTTCCAAGCTGCGGCGGAGGGTCTCATCGACGCGCTCCGGCACCAGCACCGAAATGTCAATATCGGAGTGCGGATGCAGTTCGCCGCGCCCGTAACCGCCCACCGCAATCAGCGCGCAGTGCGGTGAAGTCACAAAACGCGTGAACACCCGCGTTAGCAATTGATCGATCAACCAGGCGCGCGCATACACCAAAGGTTCCGCGTCGCTACCATTTTCAAAACGGCTTTGCAAAACTTTCTGTCCAGCCTGTAGCGCATGCCGGAACACGCTGAGCGGGTTGGGCGCGCTGGTGAGTGTGTGCTCGAAAGTTTCAGCATCGAAAATGGCGGGGTCATTCATGTCGGTCAATTTATGCGTTAGCCATGGCGTACCGACTATATCGTGAGTGTATTGAAAATTGTAAGTTGAGCACTTATGCGAACAGCGCTGTCGGTTGAGAGCGTCAATAAGATTCACTCTGAAATTTGCTTTAACTATAGATAAAATTCGCCTGCTCTACGTCGCGGATGCTTATGCTAATATTCGCGTGCGTCAGCAGGTGGGCGCGTATTTCATCGATTCATACTAACTAGCTGGGGGTATTATTATGAAGGTTGTTCACACCAAGCGTTGCTTGGCAGGCGTTGTATTGTCTCTCGCATGTGTATCAGCAAGTGCAGAGTCACAGTTTGGTTTGGGCGCGCAGCTCACACCACAAGATGGCATCACTGTTTATCTTCCGATAAAAGCAGACGCAGGAATTTTGATTGAACCATTTTTTGCCTATCGCTCTGAAAAATCTAGCATGTCAACTGATGGCCAAGATGAAATTTCAAGCAAATTTACAGTTCGTGAAATCGGAATAGGCATCTTTGGAAGTCGAGCAGTAAGCGAAACATTAGATATGTATTATGGTGCTCGTATTGGCTTTATAAATGTGAAGAACACAGACACGGATTATCAATCGACACCGACACAAACAGTAACGTATACAGGTGATGGTTATGTGATTCAGCCAACGGTTGGAGCTGCATACCGGGTCACCCCTAACGTGTCTTTTGCACTGGAAGTTGCTTTAAACTATACCAATGTTGACACGAGCGAAGATTCAAATTTTTCATCTAGCACAACGGATCGGACAAATACGTTTGTAAATACGCGATCCAGTTTTGTTGCGCGGTACATGTTCTGATTTCTTGCTAGAACAATACAGAGGCGCGATCTAGCTGCTTAAGATCGCGCTTCTGTTTCAAAAATCTGCAGATAAAAAATCAAGTTATGGTTTGTCGTGCTGCGGAGAGTGGTAGCAACGTCGACTACGAATTCAAATCTCCTCCCCCGGACGTTTTGTTAACACCTCATACCCCGTGTCAGTAACCAGCACTGTGTGCTCCCACTGCGCCGACAAGCTGCGGTCTTTGGTGACGACAGTCCAGCCGTCGGGTAACAACTTTACTTGGCGCTTGCCGACGTTGATCATCGGCTCGATGGTGAAGGTCATGCCGGCTTCGAGAATCATGCCGGTGCCGGGTGTGCCGTAGTGCAGCACTTGCGGTTCATCGTGAAATTTTCGGCCGATGCCGTGGCCGCAATATTCGCGTACCACGGAGCAGTTGTTGCTTTCGGCATGGTGTTGAATGGCGTGGCCGATGTCGCCCAGGCGCGCGCCGGGGCGTACGTTGCGGATGCCGATGTACATGCATTCGCGGCTGATGTCGCACACGCGTTTGGCGCTGATCGACGGTTTGCCGACGAACAGCATCATGCTGGTGTCGCCATGAAATTCGTCTTTGATGACGGTCACGTCGATGTTGATGATGTCGCCTTCTTTCAAGCGCTTATCACCTGGAATCCCATGACACACGACATGGTTAACCGAGGTGCAGATGGATTTTGGAAAGCCGTGATAGTTGAGCGGCGCCGGAATCGCGTGCTGGGTGTTGACGATGTAATCGTGACAGATGCGGTCGAGTTCGTCGGTCGTGATACCGGCCTGTACTTGTGGCGCGATCATGACTAGTACTTCGGCAGCAAACCGGCCGGCGACGCGCATTTTTTCGATTTCTTCAGGGGTTTTAAGAGTGACGGACATGGCGGCTCGGAATGGGTTGGCAATGCACTGGCAGGTTTGTCGGTATGCGGCTTTTATGTTATAAAGCGCGCCCGGAGCTCGGGAAATTGAGATCCGGCCAGTAAAATACTGGTTCCGTAGGTTGTTTACAACTTCACACCTGTATCGTCACGGCGGCCCGGGTGCTCCCTTTAATAACGTAAGTAATTTAAAGCGAGTGGGCCGTTGGGATACAGGGAGGCCTAACCCAACGAGGAGTACTTTAATGTCTGCTGTTACCATGCGTGAAATGCTGGAAGCGGGTTGCCACTTCGGCCATCAAACCCGGTTCTGGAATCCGAAAATGGCTCCGTTTATCTACGGGGACCGCAATAAAATTCATATTATCAATCTGGAAAAAACCCTGTCGATGTTCAACGACGCGTTGAATTTCGTCGGCGGTGTTGCGTCACAACGTGGCACCGTGATGTTCGTCGGCACCAAGCACGCGGCGCGCGATGCGGTGCAGGCCGAAGCCACCCGTTGCGGCATGCCGTATGTAAATCATCGTTGGCTGGGCGGCATGCTCACTAACTTTCGCACCGTCAAACAGTCGATTGCACGCTTGAAAGAACTCGAAGCGATGCGCGACGACGGCACCATGTTGCGCTTGGGCAAGAAAGAAGCGCTGATGTTGACGCGTGAATTGCAGAAGCTGGATCGCAGTCTGGGCGGCATCAAGAACATGGCGGCGTTGCCGTCGGCCATTTTCGTCATTGATGTCGGTCACGAAGACATTGCCATCACCGAAGCGCGCAAGCTGGGTATTCCGTTGATCGGCATTGTCGACACTAACAGCAAGCCGGAAGGCATCGACTACGTGATCCCCGGCAACGACGATGCGATTCGTGCGATTCAGTTGTATGCGCGCAATATCGCCGAAGCGATTCTGAACGGACGCACGGCCGCGCAGATCGGCATGTCGGAAGACGACTTTGTTGAAGTCGGCGAAGGTGGTGCACCGGCCGAAGGCGATGCGGTCAAGAAAACCGCCAAAAAAGGCGTAAAGAAGATTGCGCCGAAGAAAGCCGCCAGTGCCGAGCCGGAAGCTGCGGCGAGCGAACCCGCTGCTAAGTAATATCCGCGCCCGGCGTGTGTTGGTCACACGCCGGGGGTTTGTATTTCGGATCAAGTCTATAGAATTTAGCGCGGGCAACCCTAGGCTTGCCCGCAACGTTGCAACGTGAGGATACAAGTCATGACCATTTCTGCCGCAATGGTAAAAGAGCTGCGCGAGCGTACCGGCTCGGGCATGATGGAATGTAAAAAGGCACTCGGCGAAGCCAACGGCGACCTCGATACCGCTGTGGAAATCCTGCGTAAATCGGGTCTTGCCAAGGCCGACAAAAAATCCGGCCGCACCGCAGCGGAAGGCCTGATTATTGTCGAGTCCAGCACCGACGGCCGCTGCGCCGCGATGATTGAAGTGAATTGTGAAACCGACTTCGTTGCCAAAGAGCCTGCGTTTATCAATTTCGCCAAGGCCGCTGCGCAATGCGTGCTGAAGAACAAACCGGCAAACGTCGACGAGCTCGCAAAACTGCGCTTGAGCGATGCCGATGCGGCCAGTGTCGATGATGTGCGTAAAGCGTTGATCGCGAAGATCGGCGAGAACATGAGTATTCGCCGTTTTGTGGTGATGGAATCCGCTGCCGGCCGGGTCGCGAATTATTTACACGGCACGCGCATCGGGGTGTTGGTCGAAATGCAGGGTGGTACGGCGGAGCTGGCCAAAGACATCGCCATGCACGTGGCCGCAAGCAAACCGGTGTGTGTCAACGAAAGCGAAGTTCCCGCCGATGTGATCGCTAAAGAAAAAGAAATTTTTACGGCGCAAGCTGCTGAGAGCGGCAAACCCGCAGAGATCATCGAGAAAATGGTGCTGGGCCGCGTGAAAAAATATCTCAAAGAAGTCACGTTGCTCGGGCAGCCGTTCATTAAAGATCCCGACACCGCCGTCGAAAAATTGCTGCAAAGCAGCAAGGCAACCGTCACCCGGTTCCAACGTTTTGAAGTCGGTGAAGGCATCGAGAAAAAAGCCGGTAACTTCGCCGAAGAAGTCATGGCGCAAGTGCGGGGGAGCTAATGCCCGCTGCCGACAAGCCGGTTTATAAACGCATCCTGCTCAAGCTGAGCGGCGAAGCCCTGATGGGTGGCGGCGAGTTCGGCATCGATCCAAAAGTAATCGCCGGTATCGCGGCCGATGTGGCCGAAGTCGCCAAGGCCGGCGTGCAAATGGGTTTGGTCATCGGCGGCGGTAATATTTTTCGCGGCGTGAGTCTGTCGGCAAAGGGTATGGATCGCGCGACGGCCGACTACATGGGCATGCTGGCGACGGTGATGAATTCACTGTCGTTGCAAGACGCGCTGGAACGTCACGGTTTGCTGGTGCGTGTGATGTCGGCGCTGCATATCAATCAAGTGTGCGAAGACTACGTGCGGCGCCGTGCCATCCGGCATCTGGAGAAGGGCCGCATTGTGATATTTGCAGCCGGTACCGGCAACCCGTTTTTCACCACCGATACCGCAGCGAGCCTGCGCGGTGTAGAAATCGGCGCGCAATTGATATTAAAAGCCACCAAGGTCGACGGCGTCTACAGCGCCGACCCTATGAAAGATAAAACCGCCACGCGTTATACGCGACTGACCTTCGACGAAGCGTTGGATCGCAAACTGGCGGTGATGGATGCGGCAGCGTTCGCCTTGTGTCGCGAACACAATGTGCCGCTACGCGTGTTCGACATGCACAAAGCGGGCGCCCTGATGCGAATCATGCGTGGGGAGGACGAAGGCACCTTGATTGAACGAGGACCAGTATGACCGTCATCGATATTAAAAAAGACAGCGAAACGCGTATGCACAAAAGCGTCGATGCGCTGAAAGCCGAATTAAGCAAACTGCGCACCGGGCGTGCCAGCACTGCCATCTTGGAACATATTAAAGTGGCGTATTACGGCAACGACGTGCCGTTGAGCCAGGTGGCCAATGTCGCGGTCGCCGATGCACGGACCTTGACTATTCAGCCCTGGGAAAAACCCATGGTCGCGGTGATTGAAAAAGCTATCCTGGAATCCAATCTCGGTCTGAATCCGATGACCGCCGGCAATTTAATTCGCGTACCGGTGCCGGCGCTTACCGAAGAGCGGCGCCGGGACTTGACTAAAGTGGTGAAGGGCACCGGCGAAGACGCCAAGATTGCGATTCGTAATGTGCGGCGCGATGCCAATCAGCATTTGAAGAATCTGCTCAAAGAAAAGCAAGTCACCGAAGATGAAGAACGCCGCGCGCAGGACGACGTGCAAAAGCTCACGGATCGCTTTGTGGCCGATGTTGACAAATTGCTCGCGGCCAAAGAAAAGGAATTGATGGAAATCTAGAATTGTAGGGTGGGCATTGCCCACCGTATGTTGGCCTCGCAGCGTAAATGGTGGGCAGTGCCTACCCTACAGTGAATCGCATGTCTAAACCTTCCGCAGTAACTCTCAATCCCATGCCACGTCACGTCGCCATCATCATGGACGGTAACGGGCGCTGGGCGCGAAAACGTTTATTGCCGCGCGTCGCCGGTCACCAGGCCGGTGTCGATGCGGTGCGTGGCGTGGTTGAGTCGTGCGCAAAAAAGGGTATCGAGGTGCTGACGCTGTTTGCATTTAGTAGCGAAAACTGGCGGCGCCCTGCGTCGGAAGTCGGTTTGTTGATGGAGTTGTTTTTGCAAACCTTGAAGCGCGAGGTCAAACGCTTGCATTCCAACAACGTGCGCTTGCGTGTGATCGGCGAGCGCACGGCATTCGATCCCAAATTGCAGCAACGCATCGCAGAAGCCGAAGCCACGACGCGCGACAACACTGGGCTCACCGTGGTGATTGCCGCCAACTACGGCGGGCGTTGGGATATCACGCAAGCGGCGCGCAACGTCGCTCAAAAAGTCGAGATCGTGGCACTCAAAAGCAACGACATCACGCCCGAGTTGCTTGACCAGCATCTGTCGATGAGCGATTTACCCGAGCCGGATTTATTCATCCGCACCGGCGGTGAGCAGCGCGTCAGTAATTTCCTGCTGTGGCAATTGGCCTACACCGAACTGTATTTCACCGATACCTTGTGGCCGGATTTTCTGGCACCTGCGTTTGACGAGGCTTTGTTGTCATTTTCCAAACGACAGCGCCGTTTCGGCCGTACCGGCGAGCAGGTGGAGCAGGCGCAGGGTGCTTAAGCAACGCCTGCTGACGGCCGCAGTGTTGTCGGCCTTACTGATTACCGCAATTTTTGCATTTACCACAGTCTGGTTTTCAATCGTCTTGGCCGCGTTTCTCGCGACCGGTGCCTGGGAATGGACACGGCTGATGCAGGCAGAACGCCGCGCAACCACACCCGTATTGCCGGGTGTGTTGGTGCTAAGTTTGATTCCGCTGTGGTTTTTTCAGCAGGAAACCGGCTTTTTGATGAGCCTATTGGGCGTGTGCGCGGTCGGCTGGTGCGTGGTGTTAGCCAGTCTGCCGGGTAGCGACGTCCTGCGCCCATTGCATACGTATAACGTCGTCACGCGTTTTCTAATCGGCGCATTTGTGCTGGCACCGCCTTGGTTGGCATTGGTTCATTTACATGCCGCGCCGCAGTACGGTCCATGGCATGTGTTGTTTTTGTTCGGCCTGGTCGGTGTTGCCGACAGCGCGGCATATTTTAGCGGTCGTGCATTCGGTAAAAATAAACTCGCGCCGCATATCAGTCCCGGTAAAACCTGGGAAGGTGCGTATGGTGCATTCGCAGCGACTGTCGTTTACGGTGCGGTATGCGGCATCGGCTTCAATTTGCAGGGCATGCCGTTAGCGGCGTTCATCACGTTGTGTTTAGTGACGGTTATGTTTTCGATTGTCGGCGACTTGTTTGAAAGCCTAGTGAAACGCCAGGCCGGAGCGAAAGACAGCGGCAACATACTCCCGGGCCACGGCGGCGTGCTGGATCGTATCGACAGTCTCACTGCCGCCGCGCCGATCTTCACTTTAGGCCTATGGTTGTTGGAGGGCGCATGAGCGTGGCCAATCAACCGATCGGTGTCGTGGTGCTGGGCGCGACCGGTTCCATCGGTACGAGTACGCTGGATGTTTTGTCCAAACATCCCGACCGGTACCGGGTCGTTGCATTAAGTGCGCAGCGCCAGGTTGAACGCATGGCGGCGTTGTGCGTCCAGCATCGGCCGGGTTATGCAGTGATGGTGGATTTAGCCGCAGCACAACGTTTACGTGAGTTGCTGCGGGAACAGCGCGTGCCGACCGAAGTGCTATCCGGTGCCGACAGCCTGGAGCAAATGGCCGCATTGCCGGAGGCGCGTGTGGTGGTGGCGGCGATTGTCGGTGCGGCCGGCTTGCGTTCCTCGCTGGCCGCCGCACGCGCCGGCAAACGTATCTTGCTTGCCAACAAAGAAGCCTTGGTGATGTCCGGGCAGATCTTCATGGACGAAGTGCAGCGCAGCGGTGCGCAACTGTTGCCGGTGGACAGCGAACACAATGCGATTTTTCAATGCATGCCGGTTAATTTTGGCAGCGGTTTGGCGCGCGTCGGCGTGCGGCGCATTCTGATCACCGCTTCGGGTGGCCCGTTTCGCAGCACACCGGTCGAGCAGCTCGACAGCGTGACGCCCGAACAAGCGATTGCGCATCCCAACTGGGTGATGGGTAAAAAAATCTCGGTCGATTCCGCCACCATGATGAACAAGGGGCTTGAAGTGATCGAAGCGCGCTGGTTGTTTAACGCCACGCCCGATCAAATCCAGGTGGTATTGCATCCGCAGAGCGTGATTCACTCGCTGGTCGAGTACCGCGACGGCTCGATGCTGGCGCAGCTGGGTAATCCAGACATGCGGATCCCCATCGCACACGCGCTGGCCTGGCCGGAGCGCATCGAATCCGGTG
>JACQEQ010000332.1 GCA_016200445.1 Gammaproteobacteria bacterium
GAAGACCCAACTCTTTATTAATTCGTTTAACAAAACCCAATGATCATCCTGTTCACCGATTTTGGTTCGCACGGCCCGTATCTTGGCCAGATGAAAGCGGTATTGCAGCAGCACGCTTCCACAGTGCCGGTGATTGACTTATTCTCCGGCGCGCCTTGTTGCGATCCGGAATTGTCGGCTTATTTGCTTGCTGCCTATGTGGACGAATTCCCGCTCGACAGTGTGTTTTTGTGTGTGGTCGACCCGGGCGTTGGCGGAGCACGTGCTGCGGTGATCGTGCGCGCTGATGGCCGCTGGTTCGTCGGGCCGGACAACGGTTTGTTCAATACCATCAGCAAGCTTGCTCACCATGTGCAGTGGTGGGAGATCACCTGGCAGCCGCAGCATCTCAGCGCAAGTTTCCACGGGCGCGATTTGTTTGCGCCGGTCGCTGCGCATCTGGCACGGCACGAAACGCCGCCAGGACGCTTGCGCGAGGCGCCATTACTAGACACATGGCCTGTTGAATTGGCAAAGGTGATTTACATTGACCATTTTGGCAACTGCATCACCGGTCTACGCGCGGCGAGCATGCGTGACGACACACTGATACGAATCGGTTCGCATACGCTGCGCCGGGCACGTACCTTCGGCGATGTTGGTCTCGGCCAAGGGTTCTGGTATGAAAATGCGAATGGATTAGTCGAGTTGGCCGTGAACCAAGGGCGCGCTGAGCAACAATTCGGTCTCGTTTTGGGTGCAACCTTGGAGTGCATCAAGCTGTCATAATTACGCGTCGATACAGTCGCAATTCTGGCTCATGCCCTGCGAGGAAATAATAATGTCGACAACTGCAATTAATCCGCGCCGCCCGGTGTTGCTCGTGATACTTGACGGCTTCGGCACCAATCCCAGCCGTGCGAATAACGGTGTCGCGTTAGCACGCACGCCCAACTTTGACCGCTATTTTTCATCGCAGCCGCACACCTTGCTCCAAGCGTCTGGGCGTGCAGTGGGGTTACCCGACGGCCAGATGGGCAACTCCGAAGTCGGGCATCTGGTGCTGGGTTGCGGCAGCGTCGTACGTCAAGACCTGGTACACATTGACGATTGCATAGCCGACCACAGTTTCTTTCAGAATCCAGCCTTGTGTGCCGCCGCCGACGCGGCGCGTGCGGCGCAGCGCCCCTTGCATTTATTAGGATTGGTTTCCGACGGAGGTGTACACAGCCACGTACGTCACTTGCTCGCCTTGATCGAACTGTGTCGCCGGCGCAACGTGCAGCCAGTGGTGCACATGATTACCGACGGGCGCGACACTGCGCCGCGCAATGCGCTGAGTTATCTCGCCGATCTCGATGCGGCTCTGGAACGCGTGGGTGGACGTATTGTCAGCGTGATGGGGCGATATTACGCGATGGATCGCGATAATCGTTGGGATCGTGTGCAATACGCGTGGAATGCGCTGGTGCGCGGCGAAGGGGCGCGTGCCCGCAATGCGCGTGCAGCGATTCAAGCGGCCTACGAGCGCGGCGAAAGCGATGAATTCATCAAGCCTACCGTACTCGACGGCGCGGCGATGATTGCACCCGGCGATAGCGTCGTGTTTTTTAATTTTCGCAAAGACCGGCCGCGCCAAATCACCGCTGCACTTACCAAAAAAGAATTTACCGAGTTTCCACGCGGTGAGTTCACGCCGGTGGTAGTCACTTGCATGAATCAATACGACCGATGGTTTGATTTGCCGTACGCATTCGAGCGCGAGCGCCCGCAAATCACCTTGGCGGAAATCATCAGCCGTGCTGGGCTTAAACAATTTCACTGTGCGGAAACCGAGAAGTATCCGCACGTGACTTATTTTTTCAATGGCGGACGCGGTGACGCATATCCCGGTGAAGAGCGCGTCATCGTCGATTCGCCCAAAGTGAGCACCTATGATCTGGCACCTGAGATGAATGCGGCAGCCGTGGCCAGCGCCGTGGTTGATGCATTAACGAGTAAACAATTTGCGTTCTTGGTTGTGAATTTTGCCAATGGCGATATGGTCGGCCACACTGCTGTGCGCGACGCGGTAATTACATCTGTGGAAACGCTCGATCGTGAAGCCGGACGCGTGCTAGACACAGCCATGGCACAGGGTTACTCGGTGGTACTGACTGCCGATCATGGTAATTGCGAAGAACTGATCGATCCGGTCACGCGTGAACCGCACACGCAACATACGGTGTATCCGGTGCCGTGTATGGTGATTGACCAAACACCGTGGCAATTATCGATCGGTGCGGGACTTTCGAGCGTCGCGCCGACGGTGTTGCAGCTGATGGGCCTACAGCAACCAGAAGTCATGCTCGGGCACTCATTATTGTTGCGTCCTATAAATCAAGCAAAATAAGTGTCCGCTAGATTGCAATATATTGCCTGCGTTCTGAACGCTTGAACGCTGTTGCAACACACGCTACTAATGGTTTTCTGGATAACGCCCGCGATGCGATGAGTATCTCGTTTCTTCTTCAGAACGCGGTGCTATAAATTCGAAGCAGTCTGCGTTACGATACGATTCATGATATATAAAAGTTATAGTGGTATAAATGTCAGTAAAGATTAAGCTCGTCGTGTGTGCATCACCGCCGCGCGAGACGGCAGCGCGTGGCGAGGAATTGTACGCACCGCTGGCGCAATTGTTATCCGATCAGCTCGGTGTGCCGGTTGTTTACAAACGCGCCCGCGACTGGATCGAATACTCGACCAGCATGAAGCAGGATAAATACGACATCATTTTCGATGGCCCGCATTTCGCGGCATGGCGGATGAAGCATTTGGGGCATACCCCGGTCGCGAAGTTGCCCGGCGAGCTTTCCTTCGTCGTCGTCAGCTACAAGGACGACAAAAAGCATAATCGCATGCGGGATTTAATTAATGGCCCGTTGTGTGCTCTAGCCTCACCGAATTTGGGCACGATGGCAGTGCTGGCGCAATTTACTAATCCGTTGATTCAACCTGATTTGTACGAAGTTTCTAATATTACTGAGGTGTATGAAAAATTTAAATCTGGAAAATGTAAAGCTGCGGTCTTCCAGGATAAATTTTTTAATAAACTGCCTGTCGAAGAAAAAGCGCACCTCAAAGTGATGTTTACCAGTGGACATTTTCCCGACCAGACCGTGACGGTCAGCAAACGTGTGACGGATCGCCAACGTGCAGTACTTACCGAGTTGCTCACCCGGCCCAGCGGCATTGCTGCAACTCAAGAGTTGCTCAAGCAGTACACCAAGCAAGCTAAACGATTCGATTCGGCAAATCCGCAAGAATTTACTGGGTTAGAAGCGTTGCTCGAAGGAGTGTTGTGGGGTTGGTAGTTGTTGTTTAACGGCGTACGATACGCCGGTACAGTCCCTGAGGAACAGGCGACTCACATGCCACAAACCTCTAACGAGTGGAAGTGATCGTGCTACTAAA
>JACQEQ010000302.1 GCA_016200445.1 Gammaproteobacteria bacterium
ATCAATCTCATCTGCGACATCATCGACACGCTGGGCGAAGGCTATGTGCGTTTCACGATTCGCTCCAATCTAGAAGTGATGGTGTCGAGCGCCGATAAAGTCGAGCCCTTGATCAAAGCGTTCACCGATGCCGGTTACCCGGTCGGCGGCACCGGTCCGTCGGTGACGATGATTTCTCATACGCAAGGCTGGTTGCATTGCGATATTCCCGGCACCGATGCGTCCGGCGTGGTGAAAGCATTGATGGACGAACTTTATGACGAGTTCACCACCGAGCGTATGCCGAACCGCGTGCATATCACGACCTCGTGTTGCCAGATTAACTGCGGCGGCCAGGGCGATATTGCCATCAATGTGCAACACACCAAGCCTCCCAAGATCAATCACGACTTGGTTGCGAACGTGTGCGAACGTCCGGCCGTTGTCGCACGTTGTCCAGTCGCGGCGATTCGTCCGGCGCTGGTGAACGGCAAGCCATCATTGGAAGTCGACGAGAAAAAATGCATCTGCTGCGGCGCCTGTTATCCGCCGTGCCCGCCGATGCAAATCAACGATCCTGATCATTCCAAGTTGGCGATCTGGGTGGGTGGCAAGCATTCCAATGCGCGCAGCAAGCCGATGTTCCATAAACTGGTGGCCGCCGGCGTACCTAACACGCCACCGCGTTGGACCGAAGCGGCGGCCATCGTCAAAAATATCCTGCGCGTTTATCAAGCGGACGCAAAAGATTGGGAGCGTGTTGGCGACTGGGTCGAGCGTATCGGTTGGCCGCGTTTCTTTGAACTCACCGAGCTGCCATTCACCAAGTTCCATATCGACAACTGGCGTGGTGCGCGTAACAGTTTAAATGCATCGGCGCACATTCGTTTCTAAGCCGCACGGAAAACTTACGATATGAAATTTGGTATTTTGATCAATGAAGGTCCTTACACACATCAGGCATCCGACACTGCGTTTCAGTTCGTGAAGGCTGCCTTGGCGAAAGGGCATCAAATTCAACGCGTATTTTTTTACAACGACGGTGTGAACAACGCCACCAAGCTGACCGATCCGCCGCAAGACGATCGCAATATCGTTAACCGGTGGTCGGAGCTTGCGAAAGAACATAAGCTTGATTTGGTGGTGTGCGTCGCGGCTGCGCTGCGGCGTGGCATCCGCGAAGACAATTTGGCAGCGGGCTTTCGCATTTCCGGCTTGGGTCAGTTGATAGAAACCGGCATTCAGGCAGATCGCCTGGTTACGTTTGGCGATTGAGGGCTAAGTTATGAGCGAAGAAATGTCGGAAAGTGGCGTCGTCAAAAAATTCATGTACGTGAACCGTAAGGCGCCGTACGGAACTATTTACGCACTGGAATCACTGGAAGTGGTCTTGATCGCTGCCGCCTTCGACCAGGATGTGAGTTTGGCGTTTATCGACGACGGCGTGTATCAAGTCGCGAAGGGTCAGGACACGAAAAGTATCGGCGTGAAAAATTTCTCATCCACGTATCGTGCGCTGGACGATTACGACATCAACAAGCTGTACGTGCAGAAAGAATCCATGGAAGCGCGTGGTCTTACCGACAAAGATTTTTTAGTACCGGTAGAAATTAAGACTGCGGCGGAATTGTCCGCGTTAATGGAACAACAAGACGTACTTTTGAGTTTTTAAGCGAGGATTGGGCATGTTGCACATCGTGAACAAATCGCCGTTCGAACGTAACAGTTTGGAAAGCTGCCTGAAACACGCAGTGAAAGGCAGTGCCATTCTGTTAATTGAGGACGGTATATATGCTGCCTTGAAGGGCACGCAGGCCACGGCACGGGTGCAGGCCGCGATGCAGGATTACACGGTGTATGTGTTGCAAGCGGATGTCGATGCGCGTGGCATGAAAGGTCGAGTGCTGGAAGGTGTAAAGCCAGTCGATTACGCGGGCTTTGTGGATCTTGCGACCAATCATAATGCAGTGCAGTCCTGGCTATAGGTCATTGAACTATTGAGCCGAGCTTCTGCTTAGGCTCATCTACGTTAACGAGGAGAACCATCATGGCACTACAAGTAAGCGGCAAAACGATCGAGACCGACGAAGAAGGTTATCTGGCTGACCGTAATCAGTGGAGCATGGAGGCCGCCGCCGCCATTGCAGTTTCCGAAGGCATCAACATTACCGAAAGCCATTGGGAAGTGGTGAACTTCCTGCGAGAGTACTACGAAGAGTATCAAATTGCTCCGGCGGTGCGTGTGTTGACTAAAGCCATCGGTAAAAAGTTGGGACCCGACAAGGGCAACAGTAAATATCTGTACGAACTATTCCCCTACGGTCCGGCTAAACAAGCGTGCAAAATCGCTGGTCTGCCGAAACCGACGGGCTGCGTGTAGTTTTAAGCTCTCACCCCAACCTCTCCCATGTAGGGAGAGGGGGTAACGGTAAGCTGGGTCGATGATTCCCCATCGTGCGGGTTTTTGCATGAGGAGGGAGTAACCCAGCTTTTTTGCGACGGCGGCGCCTGGGCTTGATATTCAACCAGCACCGCTTCTCAACGGGAATCTGTTCATGTTTGTTGGAGCAATCTACGCCGTGTTGTTTTACGCTGCGACGCTACTGTTCGTCGTTGGCGTCGGCCGTAAGATTCTCATCTATGCACGCACCCCGCAGCCGTTGAAGATTCCGACCACACCGGCCCCGACAACCGGTCGTGGTGTGGTGTGGCGCATGGTTAAAGAAGTCGTGTTATTTCAAAGCCTGTTCAAATCAAATAAGTGGATTTGGTTGTTCGGCTGGTTGTTCCATTTCACACTCTTGCTTGTCTTGCTACGGCACTTGCGTTACGTGACCGAACCGGTGTGGTTTTGGGTGAATTGGATTCAGCCGTTCGGCAAATACGCCGCGTTTGGTATGTTGATCGGTTTGGGCGGCTTGTGGGCGCGGCGTTTTGTGGTGGATCGTGTGCGTTATATTTCCAGCCCGTCGGACCATTTAATGCTGGTTTTGCTGATAGCCATCGCGGCCAGCGGTTTGGCGGTGAAGTTCGGTTCCCACACCGACGTGGTCGCGGTAAAAAGTTTTATGTTGGGCTTGATGTATTTCGATGTGCAGCCGTTGCCAGCAGATGTGCCCTTGCTAGTGCATCTGGGGCTGGTTGTGACATTGATGTTGGTGTTCCCGATTAGTAAGTTATTGCACGCACCGGGCTTGTTCTTCAGCCCCAGCCGCGTGCAAATCGATAACCCGCGCGAAGTGCGCCACGTTTCCGGCTGGACAGCACAATAATGGCCGCTGCATTCGATACCCCGGTTTTAAAAGAATTCCCGCTGATCCCGCATTTGCGTGTCGGCGCGATGGCGCACAGCAAGCCGTATGTTGCCAAGACCGAGCTGCAAGGCCCATTGGGCTATCCAGGCGAGCTCGTCGACAACTGGCAAGACGTCGCCGTGAAAAAAATCGGTGAGTTAGTCAGTAAATCGCGCGCGCTGCAAGTGTTTCTCGACACTTGCGTGAAATGTGGTGCCTGCACCGACAAGTGCCATTACTACCTGGGCACGGATGATCCGAACAACATGCCGGTCGCACGTCAAGACTTATTCAGAGATGTGTATCGCCGTCATTACACCTTTGCCGGAAAATATTTTCCGAAGCTGGTCGGTGCAAAAGACTTCACCAAAGACGTGCTTGACCAGTGGTATAGCTATTTCCATCAGTGCTCACAGTG
>JACQEQ010000321.1 GCA_016200445.1 Gammaproteobacteria bacterium
ATTGCGCTAAGCGACCAGCGCGGCCAAACTAAACATGGTGAAGTCAAGTTCAGCCCAATCGTGCGGATGGCCGTGGTCGTGAGTGATCCCCAGACCAAGGCCCAAACGCCGAAATCCAGCAAGGCCAAAGTTATCGTCGCAACGCTACCGGTTAAGGCGCTCACCATGTCAACAATCGAGCGTCCTTTGTAAGCAAGATCGCGCTCAAGCCGCGATTGCGGCAGGGTGTCAAACATATGAAACAGGAACTGAAATGCCAGTGCCCCGATAATTGCGGTGAGGCGTGGCTCGTTGTAAAAGCCGGCAATCCATGGAGCAGTAAGCGTAAGCAAGCCAAAGAGGATTACATTGATCGCAATGACGACACCGAAAATATGCTCGCGATCAGACGGGGACAGGTCTTGTTTTTGGACTAATACGGCATCTAAGCCAAGATCGTTGACTGCGATTAAAAATGAAATCAACACGGCTGCCATCGCAATCAGGCCATAATCGTCCGGCGTCAAAATGCGAATGACCAGGATGGTGATGAGCCATGAAATCAACTGCGAACCAAAACGACCGGCCGCGCTCCAGGCGAGGGCATATAAAACTCTGGCGCGGATATCGACTTTCAACGCAAACCCCTCGACGAATTATTCGGACGCCATTGGTATGCGCAGAATATCACTACCCCTCCGCTTACGCGGAAGTACTACCGGGATGCCTTTGCGCAGGTCATTGCTTCTCTTTTAGCAGCAATTCTACTAGTGCCTGTGCAGCGTTCGACAGCGTACGTGCGCGGTGATGCACCGTGCCCAGAATGCGCTGCAGATTTACCCCTTGTAGTTTTAGCACGTGTAATTTACTGCCGCTCACCATCGTCAAAGGCAGCACGCTCCAACCCAGCCCAATAGTGACCAGCATTTTTATGGTCTCAAGATAATTTGTCGACATGCGGCCTGGAATGCGTATTCCTAACGGTGCGAATGCGCGCTCCAGAATTTCGCGTGTATAGGTGCCGTGGCCAGGTAATACTGCGGGATACCGTGCCAGCGATTCCGGCCGCACCCGTTGCGACTTTGCCAGCGGATGATGCGGGGCCACGATCACGCCCAGCGGGTCGTCCCATATAGGGGTCATGACGAGATTTTTTACCGGCTCCAGCGGTAAGGTTACGATACCCAGTTCTAATTCGCCTTTAGCGACGGTGGCGCAGACGGCTTCCGAGTCCATAAAACGCAAGTCGAGCTCGACTTCGGGATGCGCCGTGTGAAATGCGCGGAGTATTTGCGGCAGGCGATGCAGACCGATGTGATGGCTGGTGCCAATGCTTAACAATCCGGAAATGTTTCCAGACAGGTTGGTCAGGGCGCGACGGCTGTCGGCCATCTCGTCAAGAATATGCTGCGCGCGCGGCAACAGGGCAGTGCCTGCTTGGGTGAGGGAGATCTTCTTTCCGATGCGATCGAACAGGCGTGTGTTCAGTTCGGCTTCGAGCGCCGCGACGCGTTTGCTAACGGCCGGCTGCGTAATATGCAATTGCTGAGCAGCTTTTGAAAACGACTGGGTCTTGGCAACGAAAAGAAAGGCGCGCAGCGTGGCTGTATCCATGACGTTAGAGTGTAGGTGGCGCGGTTCTCGAATGTAAATGAATGTAAGTGCTGCCGATCCCGTCCTGTCGATAGTCAGTTCGCGTAATGCGCGCCAGATACTAAATTTTTTGCATTAGGGTTGAAAATGAAAGGCCGCATACAAGCCGAAATGTATTCCGCCGATTGCGGTACCCGCGTCAGCACTGGAGATCCGGATTAATCCGCCGACGCTGATTACAGGTGTAATCATGGCATCTAACCCGCCACCCAGCCACAAACCCAATGCTGAACCTGAGTCAGAATCTGAAATGTTCGTTAGCAGATTTGTTGCTTTTTGTTTCGCGGAAATATACAAAACGCCACCTTGGCCAAACACTTTCGTGGAACCTTCGGTCAAATCTTTTCTCGCCCCGACACTGAGCTCGGTAGTTTCGCCGCTCGCTTTTAGTGGTACGCCGGATAATTGATAATTCGCTGTTGAGCCATTGGAGCTCGAACGTAACAAATCACCCACCCATATAAACGGCATGCCGGGTTGTTGAAAGGTCGCGCCCACGCCAAATTCCGATTGCGACTCGACCGGTTCCCAGTCGCTTTGATTAAGATATTTATGTCCGTAGAACAGACTAATACTTGCAGCGTTTCCTGCGGTGTTTCCCACCGCAGCCGCCAGCGAGCTCCCCCATAGCAAGGTCAACACCATCGCGCTTGCATATTTTGTTAGTGTCGAGACCGAATACCTCATGCTGTTCTCCTCTGTTGTCGTTGTCGCAAAACGGTCACAAATACGTCACTTAATGTTCACTTCCGCGCGTTAATTTTCGCACTGGGTCATCGGGTAACGTGATATGGGCCGACTCTGGATCGGGCTGTGTGACGTTTCAACTTCATCATAAACTAAGCAGGCTCAATCATGGTTAATTGGAAACTAGCATCAGGTGTTATTAGTGTGGGCATGTTATTCAGTACAGTTGCCTTAACAGATTCAGTGTATGCGGACTCGGCCG